>CAVFUV010000085.1:0-8537 GCA_963625735.1 bacterium | reverse complement strand
CTGCTATACTACGCATAGCAGTACTTGCACTTGACAAGCAAGTACAAGTAATTGCCTTCCGATTAGGATTGTAAAATATATGTCATATTTTGCGGCGATTGCAAGAAAGAGAAAAGAGAGATTATACATGGCTGTTTTTAAATGTAAAATGTGCGGCGGAGACCTTGTATTTGAACAGGGCAGCACCGTGTGCGAATGCGAATATTGCGGTTCCAAGCAGACCTTGCCAAAGCTTGACGATGACAAAAAAGCGACTCTTTATGAATGTGCAGATCATTATCGCAGAAGCAGCGAATATGACAAAGCAATATCAATCTATGAACAGATATTAAACGAGGACAGCACCGATGCCGAAACATACTGGTCGCTTGTTTTGTGCCGTTACGGTATTGAGTATGTTGAGGACCCCGGGACGCATAAGCGTATCCCCACCGTTAACCGTGCGCAGTATTGTTTACAGTTTAGATTCAGGGGATTTCTATGGCAACCTTGCTGTCATTTCGGGTGGCTGTGTTCGCCCCGCTTTGTGGATAAATCTTTAATCAGAAATCTTCGAATCTGAAAATCATCCAACCAACCACTGCACGAGATAAAACAAAAAGAAACAAAGGAAAGACATAGCCCGCCGAAAGGCGGGTCGGTACATAATCGCAAAATCAAATATAAACAACAGTTATCGGAAAACGAAAAAATACGGAGGTACATTTATGTCAAAAATCGCGGATGTCATCAAGTACGAGGGTGACAACAGCACATTCATCTGGAAGCACCCGTGCGAGGATTTCAACAGCCTTACACAGCTGATTGTTCATGAATCGCAGGAAGCCGTGTTCTTTATGAACGGTCAGGCGCTTGACCTGTTCGGACCCGGCAGATACACACTCGAAACACAGAACATACCCAAAATCGGCAGGATAATAAGCCGTCAGACAGGCGATGAGACACCCTTCCACTGCGAAGTGTATTTCATCAACAAAACCGTGCAGATGTCCCTTAAATGGGGCACAGACTCCAAGGTGCGTTATATTGAGCCGTCGTCGGGCGTGCCGCTCTCACTCGGTGCGAGCGGTGAAATGAACCTTATGGTGTCCGACAGCCGCAAGCTGCTTATAAAGCTTGTCGGCACTATGAACGGCATAACATGGGACGCAGAGCCTAAGGGCTTTACAAAGTCAATTCTAAATAGCTTCCGTCCGCTTATTTCAACGGCGGTCAAGACAAATCTCACTTCATCGATAAAATCGCTCGGTGTCAATATCTTCGAGGTTGACGAGCATCTCGACGAGATAGGCAAGGTGCTTTACGATAAAATCTGCCCGGGGTTTGAGGAGTACGGTCTTACGATTCCGCAGTTCTATCTTACTACCGTTGTTCTGCCCGAGGATGACCCCAACTTCAAAAGAATGCGTGATCTGTACGGAATTTCACTGCAGAAGCGTGTTATTCAAGCGGAAACCGATATCCGTGCCGCACAGGCACAGCAGGAAGCCGACATTGTCGCCGCCAGACGCGCCGTTGAGCTTGAAAAGCAGAATACCGAAATAGAGATGGAAAAACGCCGTGCGGATATTGCCGCCGCTCAGCGTGCTACCGAGCTTGAACGCCAGACGACCGAAACCGAAATTGCAAGGCGTGAAGCCGAACGCAAAATAATCGAGGCACAGACTGCCGCAAACGCGCAGAGACTTGCGGGTCTTGCCGAAGCGGATGTCATGCAGGCCAAAGGTCAGGTTGAAGCTGAAATCATGCAGGCTAAGGGCTACACTCAGAAGGATGTTCTTCAGGCGGACGTTCAGAAGGCATACGCCGAGGGCATCGGCAACATGGGCGGCAGCGGCGGCACAGGCGGTTCGACTATGAGTGATATTCTGGGGCTCGGTGTCGGAATGCAGGCTGCGGCGGCCATGAGCGGACAGCTCGGCAGCATTTTCGGCAACCTCGGAAATCCCATGCAGACGACCGCGCCTACGCCCACGCCCGCACCTACTCCCGCGCCTGCGGACGATATGGCGACATTCAAAGCCAAAGTCGAAAAGCTTAATATTATGAAAGAATCCGGACTTATTTCCGAAGAAGAATTTACTGCGATGAAGCAGAAGCTTCTCACATCTATTATGTAAGGAGAGATTATCATGAAGAAAACATTGGGATTTTATTCGGCTATATGGGGCGTATGCCTTGTTGTGTTCAATCTGATCTGCTTTATTGTACCCCGCTTTTTCTCGTCGTTTGACAAGTTCGGCGGTGCGTTCTGGGCGGGATATGTCGCCATAACAATTGCGTTTATCGGTCAGCTTGTCTGCGGATTTTTCGCTTTCAGAGAGCAGAACCTGCAGAAAATGTTCTATAATCTGCCGCTTTTCTCGATCTGCGAAAAAGGGCTTATCGCTATGCTTATCTTAGGCTCTGTGTGCATGATTATACCCGATTTTCCGAACTGGCTCGGCGGCATAGTGTGCCTTCTTGTGTTTGTGTTCACTCTTATCGCCATATTCAAAGCCGACATGGCGGCTGAAGCCGTAAACGATGTTGACGTAAAGGTAAAGCAGAAAACGCAGTTTATAAAGCTCCTAACCGTACAGGCTGAAAACATTATGGCTCGTGCCGACACCGACGAAAAGAAAGCGGCTTGCAAAAAGGTATATGAGGCGGCACGCTACTCCGACCCGATGTCCGCGGACGGGCTTAATGAAGTCGAGGGCAGAATAAGTGCCAAAATGACCGTTTTTGCCGACTGCATCGACACCGGCAGAAACATAACCGAAACCGCCAACGAGCTTGTAAATCTTATCGGCGACAGAAACAGAATGTGCAAAGCGTTTAAGTAATCAGCAACGAAAAAGGGGTCGGTATCCGGTGGTCAGTTACTAAGGAAGACACTCCGTGTCCTGGATTATATGGCTTGCGAAAATAAGAGATAAAACAAAAAGGGGATAGTATTTTAATGGCGATTTTCAAATGTAAGATGTGCGGCGGTTCGATTGAGTTTCAGCCGGGCGCGACGGTAGGCGAGTGCGAATATTGCGGTTCCAGGCAGACTCTGCCGAAGCTGGATGATGAAAAGAAGGCAAATATGTATGACCGTGCCAACCATTTTCGTCGTGAAAATGAATTTGACAAGGCCATGGGCATCTATGAACAGATATTAAACGAGGACAGCACCGATGCCGAAACATACTGGTCGCTTGTTTTGTGCCGTTACGGTATTGAGTATGTTGAGGACCCCGGGACGCATAAGCGTATCCCCACCGTTAACCGTGCGCAGTATACGTCCGTTCTGGCGGATGAAGACTACAAGTCCGCTCTGAAATATGCCGATATCTATCAGAAAACAATCTATGAGGACGAGGCAAAGTCGATTGACGAGATTCAGAAGGGCATTCTCGCAATATCGCAGAAGGAAGAGCCGTTTGACATATTCATCTGCTACAAAGAGACGGACGCAAACGGCAGACGCACACAGGACAGTGTTCTTGCGAATGACCTTTATCATCAGCTGACGAACGAGGGCTTCAAGGTGTTTTTCTCTCGAATTACGCTTGAAGATAAGCTCGGCACTGCATATGAGCCGTACATTTTCGCCGCACTCAATTCGGCAAAGGTTATGGTAGTAATCGGCACAAAGCCCGAATATTTTAACGCCGTGTGGGTCAAGAATGAGTGGTCAAGATATCTTGCGCTTGTCAAAAAATCAAACGGCAAAAAGATGCTTATCCCCGCTTACAGAGATATGGATCCGTATGACCTGCCCGAGGAGTTTTCGCACCTTCAGGCGCAGGATATGTCAAAGCTCGGCTTTATGCAGGATCTTATCAGAGGTATAAAGAAAATCCTCGAATCCGACGCCCCGAAACAGACCGTTAAAGAGACGGTTATTGTCAACAATGCCGTAAATTCCAACACCGCGCCGCTTCTTGAAAGAGCATTTATGTTCCTTGAGGACGGCAAGTGGCAGGACGCAAACACATACTGCGAAAAGGTGCTTGACCTCGACCCCAAGAATGCCGACGCGTATCTTGGCAAGCTTATGGCGGAGCTTAAGGTCCGCAAACGTGAACGCCTGGCAGACTGTGCCGAGCCGTTTGATATGAATGATAACTTTAACAAGGTTATCCGCTTCGGTTCCGAGAAACTGCAAAATGAAATGCGCGGATATATAACGCACATTAAGGAACGCAATGAGAATGCCCGTCTGGAGGGAATTTACAGCCGTGCGGTGAACGGTAAGAATTCAGCGAAAAGCGAGGACGCATATAAATCGGCGGCACAGCTGTTCGATTCAATAGAAAAATATAAAGACAGTGCAGAACTTGCGAAAAAGTGCCGTGAAAAAGCGGAAATCTGCCGCAAAGATGATATTCTGAATACGGCAAAAGGCAAAATGACAGGCGACGAAACCGAACCTTATAAAGAAGCAATAAGCCTGTTTGGGACAATCCCCGGATGGAGAGATGCCGACGAGCAGAAAGAAGCCTGTGAACGCAAAATAGAAGAGATAAACGCGGCTAAAGAGGCGGCGAGAATAGAAGCCGAGAAACAAAGAATTGCCGCTAAAAGGCAAAAGAAAAAGCGGACGATAGCCCGTGTGTCGGTGCGTGCGGTGGCATGTGCGTGCGTGGCGGTTATTCTGCTGGTAACGCAGGTTATAATGCCGAATAAAAATTATAATAATGCAGTGGAGCTGATGGAAGCCGGTAGCTATGATGAGGCGATATCGGCATTTGCGGAGCTTGGGAATTATAAAGACAGTGCAGATAAAATTGACGCTTGCGGTTCGGCAAAATACGGTGAAGAAAAATGGAATAAAATCAAAAGCCTTAATGTTGGGGACACATACACTTTTGGTTCTTATGAGCAGGATAATAACACATCTAATGGAAAAGAAGTAATAGAATGGCAGGTGCTTGATAAGCAGGACAATAAAATCTTGTTAATAAGCAAATACGCCCTTGATTGTCAGCAGTATAACACAGAGAATACAGATGCAACATGGGGAACCTGCACCTTACGTAATTGGCTTAACAGTACATTTATAAACAACGCATTTTCGGAATCAGAGCAGTCCATGATAGCCGACACAAAGGTAACAGCCGATAAAAATCCGAACAAAAGGACGAATCCCGGCAACGACACAACAGACAAGATATTCCTGTTAAGCATAAACGAAGTAAATAAATATTTTACAACCGACGAATCACGAAAGTGTGTGCCCACAGCCTACGCGATTGAGCAGGGAGCGTCTACAAGTGACATTAACACGTCAGGTGGCAAAGCCACCTGCTGGTGGTGGCTGCGGTCGCCCGGCTCTTCTCAGTACTACGCCTCTGGTGTCCACTATGGCGGCTCCGTCAACCGCAACGGCGTCTACGTTGACTCTTCGCCTGTCTGTGTTCGCCCCGCTTTGTGGATCAATCTATAATCAGAAATCCTCGAATCCGAAAATCATCTAACCAACCACTACACGAGATTAAACATAGAGAAACAAAGGAAAGACATAACCCGCCGAAAGGCGGGTCGGTACAAAATCAAAAATCCGAGGATACTGAAATGGAAAGCAAAACAAGTGAACTGACGGTTATAACAAAAGCAAAGGAACTGTGTTCGTATGTAATGACTGTAACACAGAAGTCGCCCAAGCATTTTCGTTATACTTTTGTGAGCCGAATGCAGAATCTGTCTCTTTCCGTGATTGAAAATCTTTTCAGGGCAAACGATATTTTCATTTCAAAGCAGGACCCCGCCGCCGTAAAAGAGCGGCTCGCATTGCAAAGATCCGCAATGACCGATCTGCGGCTTTTGGGCTATATATCAATGCTTGCGACAGAACAGGGGTGTATTCTGGCAAAACAGTATGAACAGATATCAAAACACATATTCGATTGCCGGAATATGCTCGCTGCATGGATGAACAGCGACAGAAAAAGATTACAACCGTAATTGTCGGTTTTAATCCGGGGATCTGATTGTACGGTTTTTCCTGCTGGTGGTGGCTGCGGTCGCCCGGCTCTTCTCAGAACAACGCATCTAATGTCAACAATGACGGCTCCGTCAACAACAACGGCAACAACGTTGACAATTCGAATGACTGTGTTCGCCCCGCATTACTCCCAAATCAGCGAGAAACCTGCCGTAAGTACGGCGGTCGGTGTCGGGAGTAAAGGAATCAGATTCCCTCTCGATAATCTTATCGGGAAAATACATATCGGAGGGCACGGCTTACGCCACGGACAACCTTTTTTTTCGGTTGACGACTTTCGCTGTGCAAGGAAGGCGGATTGTATTTACAAAAGTAAAAGCCGCTTTCCCCTCCGACGACTTTTTTTATTATGACAGATTTCGAAAAATTATACAGCTTTCAAAATTTATATAAAGCTCATATTGCCGCGAGACGCGGAAAACAGAATACCAGGGAAGTAATTGAGTTCGAAATGAACCTTGCCGAAAATCTTATTGAAATTTCTGAGGCAATAGGAAACGGCACATACAGAATCGGCGGATATTACAGCTTTATGGTGCATGACCCGAAAGACAGGGTGGTTCACGCCCTGCATTATCGTGACCGTGTTGTACAGCACTGCCTTTGCGATGAAGTCATAGCACCGACACTTGACAGAAAACTCATCTATGACAATGCCGCCTGCCGTATCGGAAAGGGCACACATTTTGCTGTAAATCGTGTAAGCGGCTTTATGTGTGATTTCTATAAGAGATACGGAACAGACGGATATTTTCTGAAGTGTGACATTCGAAAATTTTTTGATAATATAGACCACGAAGTGCTGAAAAGAAAACTCAGAAAAGTATTTTGTGACGACAATGTTTATCTGCTTTTGTGTCTTGTAATCGACAGTTTCAGCAAAACTCCCGGCAAGGGTCTGCCACTCGGCAATCAGACAAGTCAGTGGTTTGCGATTTATTATCTTGACGGGTTTGATAGACTTATCAAAGAAAAACTGCATATAAAATATTATTCACGATATATGGATGATTGTGTGCTTATCTGCAAAGATAAAGAGTATCTGAAAAGCTGTCTTGCCGAAATAAAATCATATGCCGAAAACGAGCTTAAACTGACCCTCAACGAAAAAACTGAGATTTTCCCCATCAAAAGCGGTGTGGATTATCTCGGTTGGCATTTTTATCTGACCGAATCGGGCAAGGTTATTCGAAAGGTTCGGCAATGTACAAAAGTAAAATACAAAAGAAGTCTGCGCTATTTTCAAAAGGCTTATGCCGATAATAATATTGAACTTGAAAAAATAATGCAGACACTTGCAAGCTATCATGCCCATTTATCTAATGGACACACATACAAACTTCAGAAAAGTGTTCTTAATGATTTTGTGCTGAGATAAATTTATTTTACCGTCACGCTGATCGGCACGGTCAGCACTCGTGAGTCCGCACTGCCTTTGGTAAGACCCGAGGTGTACGAAACGGAAAATTCAGCGGTGTATTCGCCTGTGGCGGTGATTTTGCACGGGATCTGCACCTTCCACGAAAGAGTCTGCGGTGTGCCGTTGACGCTCGGCAGAACCGTATCGTTAATTGATGTGTTTTCGCCGTTGTCGCCGGTCAGAAGCATATAATCAAAATCAAGGCCCGAAAACTCAACGGAATTCAGCATGCCGTAAAACTCACCCTCGGTTTTTTCGGCAGTCAGAGTGAACTCGACCATATATGTGCCGGAGTCGCTCTTTTTGAATGTAAATTCTGTGGCGTCAATGTTTATGTTCAGCCTGTCAACCGTGTTCTGCGAAAATCCGCCCTTTGTGACATCGGCCTTCTGTGCGGAGATGACGGCAAAGACGGTGATGGGGATGAGGAGGATGAGGAGGATGAGGAGGACGGATAAAAGGATTACAATCTTTTTTTTCTTAGCCATAAAAACAGCTCCTTTATAATTAAGAATTAACAATTAACAATTAACAATTAACAATGGAGGAAGGCACTGTGTGCCTTGGATTATAATGCTTCGCAGATATATAAGCCCGATTGCGAAGCAACTCCACACTCCACACTTTATGGGGCGAGCGAAGCGAGCCGTGCCGCGAGCGAAGCGAGCGGAAGCCGACGACGAACGACATGCCGAATGGCATGGAGAGAGGAGGAGGCTCGTGCCCCGAGCGAGTCAAATTTGTTCGGCCGCAGCCCCTGCGGCTTAACAAATGAAGACGAGGGAGGGGCAGCCGCGAGGAGTCGGCGTCCCATGCCGACAAACAGCTCAAAAATTATTCCGCAAGCTAATCTAAGGCTTGGGACGTCTCCGAGGAGCGGCTCAGCCCCGCCCACGGCAAAGCCCCGCAACGCTCCACAAGCCCAAATCCCGCGAAGCTTATTGCTGCCGCTCACGGCAAAGCCCCAAAAAGCCCAAATCCCGCAAAGCTCATTACTCATAACCACGGCAAAGCCCGGCATCATCAAAAATGCTAACCTCCTGCGAAGCTTTATAAATCAAGTCCGCAGGACTTCCGACATTATGTGAACCTGTCAAGTTTTTTGGACAAATAAAGTTCGTAAAAAACTAACAGTTACGA
>CAVFUV010000084.1:0-8557 GCA_963625735.1 bacterium | reverse complement strand
GCCGGGGGGGGTCGGGGGTCGGGAAAGAATGAAGTCCTGCGGACTTGAATTATATAAGCTCCGCTGACATTCAAATAAAATATATGTTGAAAACTCATTTTTTTGCGAAGCTCTACAATATAAGGCACTTTGTGCCTTCCTTAGTCACCGGCCACTGAATACTGACCACTGAATACTCATACTCATTGCCAATTAAAAAAATTAGTGTATTCCGACCGATTGTGTGCTAAAATTAACCTCAAGGGGGTTCTGTCATGATACCAAACATACATTTACCCGAAATATTGGCGCCTGCCGGCAGTGCCGAGAGCCTTTTGGCGGCAATAAGAGCCGGTGCGGATGCCGTGTACTTCGGCGCTTCATCCTTTAACGCCAGAAGAAATGCCGAGAATTTTTCGGACGATGATTTTATGAACGCGGTCGCGCTGTGTCATCTGCACGGCGTAAAGGCGTATATCACACTCAACACAATAATAAAAGACAGCGAAAAAAATGAGCTTCTGAACACTCTGCGTCTGATAGCCGACAGCGGCGCCGATGCCGTTATAGTGCAGGATCTGTGTGTCGCAAAGCTTGTAAAAAAATGCTGTCCCACACTCCCCCTTCACGCTTCAACCCAGATGGCTGTTCACAATGTGTCGGGAGCGAAAATGCTTGAAGAAATGGGCTTTGAGCGTGTTGTGCTGGCAAGAGAAAATTCTTATGAAGAAATAAAGAAAATCTGCGAGTCCACCAAAATGGAAACCGAGCTTTTTGTTCACGGTGCGCACTGCATGAGCGTTTCGGGAATGTGCTATCTGTCCGTATCATTCGGCGGCAGAAGCGGCAACAGAGGGTTATGCGCACAGCCGTGCAGACTCGATTTTAACGCGGACGGCAGGCATAACGCACTCTCCCTTAAGGATATGTCGCTTATCGAGCACCTGCCCGAAATCGCAAAAGCCGGAGTAAATTCACTTAAAATAGAAGGCAGAATGAAGCGTCCCGAATATGTAGCGGCGGCTGTAAACGCCGTAAAAACGAAGCTTGAGGGCGGCACACCCGATATTGACACGCTTAGAAGCGTATTTTCAAGAAGCGGCTTTACGGACGGATATTTCACCGGAAAAAGAACGCTAGATATGTTCGGTTCACGCACAAAGGACGACGTAACGGCGGCGTCAACGGTTCTGCCGTCATTAAAGCAGCTCTATAAGGACGAGCGTTCGGATATCGGCGTAAATATGGATTTTGTCATGACCGAAGACGAATGCCGCCTTACAATGACGGACGGCGAAAATACCGTTACGGCTGTCGGCGACGCTCCGCAGAAAGCGATAAAAGCAAGTCTCAGTGAAGAAATTGCCGCAAGAAATCTGTTAAAGCTCGGCGGCACGGCTTTTAACTGCAAAGATTTGTCCTGTACGCTTCTTGACGGATACACCCTGCCGGCATCCGCTCTTAACGCCTTACGCCGTGAGTGTGTCGAAAAGCTGACAGAGAAAAGAAGGGCACCGAAAAGCCACATTTTCACACCCCCGATCGAAAATACAATTACCGCCAAAAGCGTACCCGAGAACATGAAAATCCGTATACGCCTCGAAAAAGCGGAGTTTCTCCCGAGCGACTTTGACAATATATCACGTGTTATTCTGCCCGTGACCGAGATTATAAAGCACCCCGATATTGTAACGGCCCTCCCGTGTGAGCTTGCCGCCGAGATTTCTCCGCTTGTGTACCCCGGGGATGAAGACAGATGTTTGAAGCTTCTTAAAAAGTGCCGTGATATGGGCGTTAAGTATGCCGTATGCGAAAATATCGGCGGAATATACTTGGCGAAAAATGCCGGACTTGTTCCGACCGGCGGTCATATGCTCAATATCATAAATTCGGATGCGGCGAACGAATATAAAAAACTCGGCTTAAATGATATCACACTGTCAACCGAGATGAGCTTTAACGATATGAACAATCTGAATTCTGACGGCAGAAAAGGTTTTGTCGCCTACGGTTTTATGCCGCTGATGCGTTTTCGCTGCTGCCCGATGCAGTCGGTGACGGGGTGTGGAAAATGCCCCGGCAGACGCATACTCAAGGACAGAAAAAACACCGAGTTTACGGTACTGTGCCACAACAGAAAATATTCTACACTTCTTAACAGTGTGCCGCTTTATACCGGCAATATGAGACAGCCCAAAACGGACTTCGCCACACTTTATTTTACGACCGAAGAAAAACCGGACATAGAAAACATTATAACAACATTTTGCGAAAAACAAAAATTCCCGGGTGCTAAAACGGCGGGGATGTATGATAAAAATCTTGAGTAACAACAGGCATTCGGTTAGCGACAGACGCAGGACAAAACAATGCAGAATGTAGAATGCATAATTGCGGAAAATCGCCAAGGCGTTTTGAATTTTAAAGCTCCGCTGTCGATTAGTTTACCGCCTTATATCAGCTTTAAGTTTTGCGACACTGGCCCCTGGATACTGGATACTGGATACTGGCCACTGGCCACTTGTTTGTTTCTTTTCCTTAAAATAAACCAAAATTCGCATATATTGCCCATTGAAAATGCCTTCCCTCGGTGCTATTATTTCCTATCGGAAAGACACAGTGTGTCAAAATTTTAACAATTCTCTAAAGGGAGGCGTCAACAATGTTTTTCCACATTTACGGCGACTTTTCCATTACTCAGCTTCTCGGCTGGCTGATGGCGTTTGCCGGACTTATCATCCTCAATGAAATCGCACGCCGTTCAAAGGCGGGCGGAATCGCTCTTTTCATTGTCGTTCCCGCCGTTCTTACGGTTTATTTTGCCGCAATCTTAATCGGCGCGAAAACGGGAGCCGAGTGGGCACTCAACAACCCCACATATGTTCACATGAACGGCTGGTTCCATTACGCAAAGCTCTATGCCGCGACAATCGGCTGTATCGGCTTCATGCTCCTCAAATATAAATGGGGCATCGGCAAAACACAATGGTTCAAGGCATATCCCTTTGTTATCGTTGCAATCAACATTCTTATCGCTGTCGCATCCGACTTTGAGTCCGCTATAAAGGGTGCCGCCGCTCTCGCAGAGACAGGCTCCGCATGGTGGTATTCAAACGAAGGCATCTGGCTTTATGGCGGTTGGTGGAACTGGGTCAACGGTATCGCCGGCATCATCAACATCTTCTGCATGACAGGCTGGTGGGGCATCTATCAGTCAAAGGACAAGAGAGATATGCTCTGGCCCGACATGACATGGTGCTACATCCTCGCGTACGACATCTGGAACTTTGAGTATACATACAACAATCTTCCCACACACTCATGGTACTGCGGTCTTGCTCTTCTGCTTGCTCCCACATTCGCAAATGCGTTCTGGAACAAGGGCGGCTGGATTCAGAACCGCGCAAACACTCTTGCTCTGTGGTGCATGTTCGCTCAGGTTGTTCCGCAGTTCATGCTCAGTGACAAGTTCTCGGTATATTCATCCGTATATCCCGAAGGCTATGTTATGAACGCCGCATCCGCTCCCACAAGCGCAGACCCGAGAGCTCAGGGCGTACTCGCAGTGCTCGCTCTTGCCGTCAACGTTGTAATTCTCTGCATGATTATCAAGCGCGCAAAAGAGACAAAGACAAATCCCTATAAGCACGAGATTTTCACATATCAGAACGATTACAAGCTTGCTCTCGAAAGAGCCGCAGACGCTAATAAATAAAAATCCCGTGCCGACGTTGTGTAAAATGCATATCTTTTAAGACACAATACACAACAGTCAATGCTCGATTTCGGTTATAATTACAAAAGGACAGGACTTTTAATTAAGCTTTGTCCTTTTTTATTGCGGTAAAATTATGTCAGTTTGCACAAATGCAATTTGTGAATCTGACAATTAACTATTGACATTTGACCAAATATAAAGCATAATTATAGAAGATGTTATGAAAGCAGGAGGAGAAAAAATGGTTCTTACGGTTTTAAGGAGCATTTTCAGCAGGCTTTATACGCTGATATATGTATTCTGTTCAATGGTGGGCACTGTCTGCACACCGTATACCGAAACACTTCCGGTTACAGCGGACGATTTTGAGCCGGCAATCCGCTTTGTTGTGTTCAGTGACGCGCATCTTGTTGATGTCGGCGACAGAACCGACGATCAGCGTGACGGCAGACGTGTTGCCGATATGATAAACACCGTGTTTGAGATTTACGGCGACGACGGCATTGACCTCTTTGTAAACTGCGGCGACTTCTCCGAAACCGGCACGGCGGGGCAGGTTGAACAGTATCTTGAGGCGTACAATACCGCCCTTGACGGCAGAGCGCAGAGCATCTGCATATTGGGCAACCATGACCTCAAGACCACATATAAGGCTCAGGAATTTTTCAGAGAGAACTACGGACTTGAGACAGGCGAGCAGTCAATCACGATAAAGGGCTTCCATTTTATAGCCGTTCCGTCATATACTCAGTCCGCAATTCAGATTATACCCGAATCCACCGTCATATGGGCGGCAAAGGAGCTTAAGGCGGCGGAAGAGGACAGCGAAAATCTGCCCGTGTTCACATTCCAGCATCCGCATAACAGAGGCACTGTTTACGGCAGCGGCATATGGGGATGTGACAGCCTTAACAAAGTATGGGAAGGTCACAGCAGAGTTGTGAATTTCTCCGGTCATTCTCACTTCCCGATAAGCGACCCGCGTTCAATCTGGCAGGGCTCATACACGGCAGTCGGCGCGGGCGCAATGCAGCGCTGGGAGCTTGAGAAGGATATAATCTGGGGTCAGCATCCCGAGCGTTATGATGACGCCGCCGAGTTCTGGGTCGTTGAAGCGGACAGAGACGGCAGTGTAAGAATGAGCGCATACGATCTTAATTCCGATACATTCTTCCTTACATACTATATCGACAATGTAAACGACAGCAAGACATTCGCTTATACATACAAGAATATGGAAAAGTACGATGCCGCACCCGTATTTGACGAGAACGCCGCGGCGGAATATGCCGTCAACGAAAACGGAGAGTATACGCTTACATTCGACAAGGCGACGGCAAAGCTTGTTGTGCAGAATTATAAGATAGAAGTCAGAAACAAATGCGGTCTGCTTCTTAAGAGTGAGACGTATCTGTCAGATTATTATCTGCACGACACAGGCGACACCATGACCGTAAATCTGGGCGACCTGAAGATTGACGACGGCGAACAGTTCACCGTTAAGATTATAGCATGCAGTGCGTACGGCAAGCAGTCCGAAGCAAAAGAATTTACGTTCAGCAAATAATCCGAATCCAAAAAAATGAACTATAAAGAAAAGCCGTTCGAGAAATCGGGCGGCTTTTCTTCAGTCAGCAAGGAGTAAGGAGCTGTGGCAAAAAGGGGCCGGCTACCGGGGAATAAGGAAGGCACTATGTGCCTTGGATTATATAAGCTTCGCTAAATGCAAAAAAGTGAGCAAGGAGCAGTTAGCAATCAGCAATGTGACGGTGCGTATTATCCGGTGACTTAGTGTGAAATTACGGCTTTTTATATCAAAAAAAACCGGAGCTTGTTTGAACAGGTTCCGGTTTTCTGTTTTTTATCTGATATGCTGAAATAGCAGAGCCTCTGCCTGAAATTGAGTTAAGTGGCGACGAGCGAGCGACTCAGTCCGCCGGTACGGTCAAAGTGTATGTGTGTTCCGTTTTTGCTATTGCTTCTATTTTATTACCAAATTTATTTTAACAATTCGGACATAATTTGTCAACGGTTATCGGCTGAAATAATGCCGGTGTCGCAAAATCTGTTATATTCCGACAAATTTCACGAATGACATTTATGACTTTTAACAACAAATTTGTGCAATATTACAAGCAAAGTCAGTTGATTTCAAGAGCAACATCGAGTGCCGCACCGGTGGCATCGGCTATGCGACCGCCCCTGACGGCGTCACCTAAGACGTATGTGCGTGAAAACTCGTCCTTAAACTCGTTATAAAGTGTATTTTCGGGACGAACACCCATAGCGAGAACAACGCAGTCCGCTTTTATAATGCTCTCGTTGTGCGTGTGCGTGTCTTCGGTGACAACATGACCGTCGGTGATTTCAACAAGGCGTTTGCCTGTGATGTACTTTGTGCCGGCGTCGTCAAGCTTGGGCTTAATATCGTTCACGTGCTGCATCCATGTGCCGGGAGCGATGGTATCAGCCATTTCGACTATTGTAATCATATTGTTTCTGCACAGTGTTTCGGCGGTTTCAAGGCCTGTCATGCCCGAGCCCACAAGAACGATATTTTTGTTTTCGAGCTTTACACTGCCGTCAAGAATATCGGTTGATGTATAAACATTCGGCAAATCAATGCCCTTAATCGACTTCGGTTTTACGGCGTTGGCACCCGTTGCGAAAACAACGGCATAGGGGTTATATTCAAGAATATTTTCTTTTGTCGCAGTCTTGCCGCAGACGATTTCACCACCGTTTTTCTTTGCGGCGTGAACCATATCGTCAATGCACCACTGCATTTTGTCCTTGTCGGGAGCCGCACCCGCAAGCAGAAGCTGACCGCCGGGGACAGACGCTTTTTCGAGAACAGTGACGTCAAATCCACGCTCGGCAAGCAGTCTTGCGCACATAAGTCCGCCGGGCCCCGCACCGATAACAACAACCTTTCTGCCGTCGCCGTTCTTTTTAAGCTCGGTATTTTCTCTGCCGACAAAGGGGTTGACGGAGCATCCGCCGCTGCCGCCTGTGTAGGCATTGTCCTGCATGCTCTGAATACAGTAAAGACAGCAGATACAACGTGACACATCCTTTTCGTTGCCGCTCTGAACCTTCTCGGCCCAATGCGGGTCGGCTATGTGCGGACGGCCGAGAGAGACCATATCCTGTGTGCCGTTTTCAATCTGTTCGACGGCCTGCTCGGGACTTCTGATAAGATTTGCGGCGATAACGGGAATATTGACCGCCTTTTTGACAGCCGCCGCCATGTATGCACGCCAGCCGCATTTATATGACATCGGTTCAAGCCAGTAGTTAAATGTATCGTATGCCGCACTCGAAACGTCAATTGCGTCCGCGCCTGCCGCTTCAAGGCGTTTTGCCATTTCAACGCCTTCTTCGAGACCGTAGCCCTTGTTCGGCTTGCCGATGTAAGAATAGCACTCGTCTACGGTCAGACGGACAATAACGGGGAAGTCACTGCCGCAGCGTTCTTTTATGCCCTGCAATATCTCAATGAGAAAACGCATTCTGTTTTCGAGAGAACCGCCGTATTCATCCGTTCTGTGGTTTGTGTTCGGAGACAAAAACTGCTGAATAAGATAGCCGTGAGAAGCGTGAAGCTCCACACCGTCCGCGCCGGCAAGCTTTACACGCACACCGGCTTCTATAAATTCGTCACGCAGTTTTTTAACCTCTCTGTTTGTAAGAGGACGCATGACGGAATCGGCAAAATAGCTTCTCTCGCACTTTGAGGGAGCGACAACCGGCGGCACAATGTGATGCTTTAACAGCACCTTGCCCGCAGGGACGATTTTATAGAGAAGGTCGGAATAGAACGGCAGCTTTCTGTCAAGGGCAATACTCATGGGCACTGTGCCGATAAGAAGCCCCAGGTTCTGTCTGCCGGGGTGATGAAGCTGAACAAACAGCTTTGCGCCGTGCCTGTGTATTCTGTCCGCAAACGGACGGAAGGCGTAGATGTTTTCGTCATGGCTCATTGAAAGCTGCGCGAAAGCGGACGCACCCGTCACGTCGTCAACACGGGTAATTTCGGTTATGATAAGACCCGTGCCGCCCTTGGCACGCTCTTCGTAATAATTCATCAGCTTTTCGGCCGGTGTGCCGTCAAACTGACCCATCCCCATAAGCATGGGAGCCATAACAATGCGGTTTTTTATTTCACAGCTGCCTATTTTTATAGGCGTAAAAAGAGTGTCGTATGCCATAATTTTCCTCTCCGTTTTTTATGAACAATGTATAATGTATAGTTTATAACTCACAATTTTATCTGCCGTATTTCGGCAATATCAGACAAATAAAATGCTTTGCCCGAGGCGTATTTTATATACGCACACCTTAAATTTTAACATATATTGTTTGTTATGTAAAGATTTTTGTTTGATTTTTTCGGGAGTAGAGTGTATAATATTCCGTAAAGTGGTCAGTATTCGGTGACCGGTGTCGCAGACAAAACGGTAAACTAATCGTACGCATAGCCATATAATCCAAGGCACTTCGTGCCTTCCGAAATTATGCATTCTGCATTCTACATTGTTTTGTCCTGCGGACTTGGATTTATATAAGCTCCGCCGACTATCGGATAAAACGCATACCGGCGGCTCATATTTTGCGAAGCCTTATAATCCAAGGCACTTTGTGCCTTCCGAAATTATGCATTCTGCATTATGCATTCTGCATTGTTTTGTCCTGCGGACTTGGATTTATAT
This sequence comes from bacterium, assembly GCA_963625735.1. GTDB lineage: Bacteria > Bacillota > Clostridia > Oscillospirales > Acutalibacteraceae > RUG806. The sequence goes on along the minus strand of CAVFUV010000084.1, from coordinate 148 downwards.
AAACTCCGCCGAAACTAAAGCCGAAACAAAGCGGTAAACTAATCGTACGCGTAGCCTTATAATCCAAGGCACTTCGTGCCTTCCGACATTATGTGAACCTGTCAAGTTTTTTGGACAAATAAAGTTCGTAAAAAACTAACAGTTACGA
>CAVFUV010000083.1:0-8668 GCA_963625735.1 bacterium | reverse complement strand
CAATTAACAATTAACAATTAACAATGTCGGAAGACACTGCGTGTCTTGGATTATAAGCTAACGCAAAAGGTAAGTCTTTGTATCAAGTCTTGACTGCTTTTTCTTAATATAAGTTATTTTGACTGAATACATAATAAACACAAGAAAGGCATCGGCCAAACGGTCGGTGCTTCTTTTTTATGTAAGGGACAAATTTAAGGTTTAACAAATAATTTACACTTAAAATATTACTATGTTATATAATGAAATCAGGATATAAAAAAGGGGAAATAATTTTGAATCTGAAGTTTGCCGAATATATAAAAGAGTCGCTTAAAGACAAGCCGAATGACAAAATTCTGCTGACATACCAGAAGAAAATTCTGACGGAGGGTGAAGAAGCCGAAAAGCGTGTCCGAAACGCCGGACTTGACGACGACAAAATAATACTTGATCTGCTTAAAAGCGAGCATCCGAATCTGGGCGACGACTACGAAGCGTTCAGAAAAGCCGAAAAACGCCGTCTGGGGCACAAGAGCATGCACAAATTCTTTCTTATCGGAACTCCGATTTACATGCTTGTAATGGTGCTTATATATCTTGTAATCAGCTTTGCGACGCACCGCTGGAGAGAGACATGGCTTATGATAATCACGTTTGTATGCACGTGGACTGACTTTGCCGCCATTTATTTTGCAAAGGAAATATCCGAACACAGACGGGCTTTTCATGTTTTCGCACGTGTCATTCTGGCACTTGCCGTTGTGTTTACATCCGTTGCGGTGTATCTCCATTTTTTAATGCTTCACAATTTCGAAAACAGCTGGATTATAGTCCCCGCAGGTGTCGCCGCAATGTTCTGCGTTGACGCGCTGTTCGCGACACTTACAAAGCAGAGCCTTAAGATAATAAACTTTCTGCTGTACATTCCCGCAGGCTTTGCCATGCTGTTTATAGTGCTGTGCGGACTTCACGTTATTGCATGGAATGTCGGCTGGCTGCTTGTGATACTGGCGGTAATAATTGATATATTTGTGGTTATCGGCGCACTTGCCGCACACAGAAAATACGTTTACAGACCGGAGGCGGAAAACAAATGAAAAAGAACAGACTGCCCGCCGAACTGTGGGACAAAATGCACTACCTTTTCAGGGATTTTAACGACAGAATGGTTCATGCCGAGCTTCACTATGATTTTCGCATTGACCCCGAGGTGCTTAAAAAGGTGCTTATATGCTTTTTTGAGAAAGCACCCGTTTTTCACTCAAGCTTTAAGGACAACAAGCTGTCGCCCTACTGGATTGTCAACGACTATCACATAGATGAGGTTCTCACAGTTTCGGAGCCCGAAAATTCAGACGAAGCGATAAACGATTTTCTGACGCAGTATCTGCCGCCCGACAACAAGCTTCAGATGGTGGCGGCGATATTCTATCACGGAAACGAAAGCGTACTGTGCATTGTAGAAAATCATATGTGCATGGACGGCGGCGACTTCAAGTATTTTCTTAAAACGCTGTGCAGTGCCTATACCGAGCTTGCCGAAAACGGCAAAAGCCCCGTTGACATAAGAACAGGCACAAGAAGCTACAGCAAGGTTTATGATGACTATTCATATACAGAACGAAGAATGGCACAGAATCTGTATAAGAATGTCTGCGCGAAGGATAAGCACCGTTTTCCGCTTACGGAGGACAGTGTAACCGACCGTTCGTTTATCGCGAGAAGAAAAATTGACGAAGAGACTTTTCTTAAGCTCAAAGCTTCGGGCAAGGCACACGGAGCAACGGTCAATGATATGCTTTTAGCGGCGTATTTCTATTCCCTCTATGAGCTGGCGGGATTTAACGAAAACGAAAGCGTCACAATTTCATGCGCTATCGATTTAAGACGGCATATAAAGGATTTAAGCGGCGACGGACTTACAAACCATACGGCGTTTATGCAGTGTGCCATTCCGTCAAGAGGCAAGGATATTTTTGAAACGCTGAAATTTGCCGTTGAGAGTGCCGAAAAATTCAAGAAAGACAAATTTATGGGACTTTACGGTCTGCCGCTTCTGAATTTCGGTTATTCCATACTCCCCCACGCCGCAAGCGAGGAAATCATAAAAATAGGCTATTCAAATCCCCTGCTTGCCATGAGCAATATAGGTATTCTGGACAGCAAGGCACTGAGCCTTGTCGGGCATGAGCCGACCGACGGATTTATGACGGGCGCAGTAAAATATAAGCCGTATGTTCTTCTGTCCGCGACAACTCTTAACAATGTCGTGACACTGTCGATGTGCGTCAGAGGGAATGATGAGGATATGGAGATTGTGGACAGGTTCTTTGATCTGATGGAGAAAAACATTAATAAGCTGGCAAACGACTGAAGGAAACAGGGATAATTAACAATTAATAATTAATAATTAACAATCAGCAATGAGTGGCCAGTGGTCAGTGGCCGGTATCCAGTGAATAAGGAAGTCCTGCGGACTTGATTTTATAAGCTACGCAGACATTATTGTTTTCTTTGGTGATTTTCTGTTTTTTTTGCGAAACTCTATAATCCAAGACACGCAGTGTCTTCCTTATTAATCACCGGTCACCGGCCACTGGCCACTGGATACTGGATACCGACCACTTATTTGTTTACTCCATCTCAAATCTAAAGTACAATTTAGCCTTTGATAATATACTATGCTCAAATACATACGGAGGATGATATTATGAGACTTCTTTTAGCAGATGACGAACACGAATTGGCGGATGCCCTGGCGGCAATTCTGAAACATTCAAATTATTCCGTAGATGTTGTGTATGACGGCATTGACGCGCTTGACTATATTCGCACCGGGCTGTATGACGGATGCATACTTGACATAATGATGCCCGGCATGGACGGTATTTCAGTTCTTAAGAAAGCGAGAAGCGAGGGCTTTACTCTGCCTGTTCTACTTCTTACGGCGAAGAGTGCGACGGACGACAAGGTTGAAGGGCTCGATTCCGGCGCGAACGATTATCTTACAAAGCCGTTTGCGGCAAAAGAGCTGTTGGCACGCATAAGAGCCATGACAAGAAAGACGGAGGACACAACCCCCAACAACCCCGTTTTCGGAAATGTCACTCTCGACAAGCTGACATTTGAAATAAGAAACGGCGAAAAGAGTGTCAGACTTGCGAACAAAGAATATCAGATGCTCGATATGCTCTTTTCAAACCCCGGTCATGTAATTTCAACCGAGCGGTTTATGGAAAAAATCTGGGGCTACGACACCGAAACGGAATTAAACGTTGTTTGGGTATATATCTCGTATCTTCGTAAAAAGCTGACATCGATTGATGCCGATATAAAAATAACGGCTGTAAGAAACTTAGGGTACACGTTGGAGAAAACAGATGCTTAAAAAGCTGAGAATAAAATTTATCGGCGTTGCGATGCTTGCGGTGTCTCTTGTGCTTGTGCTTCTTATGGGGTGCATCAATATCGTGAGCTATAACAGCGTTGTGGATGACGCGGAGCAGAAGCTTGATGTATTGGAGACATACGGCGGCACATTCCCGTATGACAACTCGGTATTGAACTCGCTTTTCCGCGGCAAATTCTCGATGGAGACGCCGTTTGACAGCCGATATTTTACGGTTACGATAAATGCGAAACAGATGGTGGCATCCGTTGACATCGGGCATATAGCCTCTGTCGACACGGATTCCGCCGCAAGCCTTGCATACTCACTCTATCAGAAGGGTAAGACAAACGGATTTACATCAAATTTCAGATACAGAGCTGTCAGCACGGACAACGAAACGCAGTATATTTTTCTTGACTGCAACAGAGAGATGAATACTGTCAGGGACTTTTTCTCGGCAAGCATGATAATAAGCGGGATATGTCTGCTGCTCGTGTTTATTTTCGTATTCATTTTTTCGAAGGCGGCAATAAAACCGACCGTAGAGGCGTATACAAAACAGAAGCGGTTTATAACGGATGCGGGGCATGAGCTTAAGACACCCCTGGCGATTATAAGTGCCGCTAACGAAGTAATCGAACTTGACAACGGCGAAAATGAGTGGACTGAGAGTATTCGTAATCAGATAAAGCGTCTCAGCTCCCTTATAGAAAAGCTTGTCATGCTCGCTAAAATGGACGAAGAGACCGTTACAAAGGTCAACACTAAATTCTCGCTGTCGGATGCAGTAAAAGAAACGGCTGAGTCATTTTCGGCAGTTGCCGCAGCAAGGAACAGAACACTTGTAACTGAAATTGAGCCTAATATAGAATTTACGGGCGATGAAAATTCAATAAGACAGCTGACAAGCCTGCTTACCGATAACGCCATGAAATATTCAAACGACGGCGGCACGGTGAGAGTTACACTCAGGCGTTCGGGCAAGAAAAATGAGCTTACGGTATTCAACACCGTGGAGCATATAGAGAAGGGCGAACACCGTGAATTTTTCGAGCGGTTCTATCGTGCGGACGGTTCAAGAAGCGTAAAGACAGGCGGTCACGGCATAGGGCTTTCGGTTGCCGAAGCGATTGTCACGGCACATAAAGGAAAGATTACCGCAGTGGCGCCGGACAGTGAATCGGTTTATTTTAAGGCAACGTTTTGAAAAAGTTAGCAAGGAGCAAGAAACAGAGAGTGGCCAGGGGCCTGGGGCTGGAGCCTGGGGCCAGTGACCAGGGGCCAGTAGCCAGGGGCTAAGGAAGACACTGCGTGTCTTGGATTTATAAAGCTTCGCAAAAGGTAAGTTTTTCGGCGTTGCGGAGCTTTGCCGTAGGCGGAGCTCTGAGCCGCTCTGCAGTGCACCCGACTGTACGGTCGGTCGGTTTTTCAGAATTTGTAAGCTTCAATGCCGCACAGCCGGGTGCCACTTTGAGCGGCTGTCCTTCGTTCGCCTTCATTTGTTCTGCTGTCGGGGACAGCCTCACAAATTCGACTCACTGCGGGCACGCAAGCCTCGTCATTCGCTTCGCTCACTCCTCGGCTTCGCCTCGCTTCGCTCGGCTTACGCTCGCTCCCTGCGGTCGCTCGCTACCCACCCACCAAAAAACGGAAAGAGCTCCTCTTACGAGAAGCTCTTTTTTCCTGCCGTTATTTTCGGCTGAGTTGTTTTTGCTTATTTAATGGGTTCTGCCGGCCACTCGCCGCTCTTAAGCATAGCTATAATCTTCTCAAGAAAAGCCTTGATTCTCGCTATAACGCTGTTGAACATCTCGTCCATGGTGACACCTCCTTTGGGTATTTTAATCGGCATGATTATCGAAGAACGTACTTGTTGCGAAACTCTGCTATCTTCTCGACAATCATGTTAACAAGTCGCATAAGAAAGCCTGCGTTGAAAAGCTCATCCATAGTTCTTGCCTCCTTTGTTCCTTTGTCAATTTAATTATACCAAAAAGAATAATAAAGTCAATACATTTTGCGAAACTGTAACATTTGTTACAGAATTGTGACGAACATCAAATATTTAAGCAATTTTTCAGCAAAATTATTGCCTGATGATGAACTGAAAACCAAACTGTACCCGTAAGACTTTACACTCCGATTTCAGTGTTCGGTATGACGTTCACTGTTTTTTTGCGGAAAACAAAAGTGCGAATCCACTGAAAACGGACAGTGAAAATTATGTGGGGTTGTGCTGAAATGTATCTGTGAAAGAAAAAAAGGTGGATTTAAGGACGGGCAAACCGTCAGACGGGAGTACCATCCGCATAACGGACGGCTCTCTTTTTTATAAATATCGGAGTTGAAATAATAATTCTTATTTGGTATAATTTCCAATGTAAAGGGGTGTTTTTATGTTTAACAATAAATTCGGAAAAATTATGTGTGCCGTGCTTGCGGTTATAATCTGTGCGGTATCGCTGTGCTCGTGCGGACAGACTGCACAGGAGCCGACAAGCTTCGCTGTGCCCACAAGTGCCGCAGTGCCGAGCGGAACAAGTGTTACGGCGACGATTACAAAGGACGCGAAGTTTGATTCCGCCGACCTTGATTTGTCCGCCGAGGATTTTGAAAACGCGGGTTTCTCGTTCGGTGACAGCTTTGATATCGCTTTTTCAAACGGCAGGACGCTTACCGATATTCCGTATTTCAACGGCTATTATGTAAAGACGGGCGAGCCTGTAATTGTGGCGTATCCCGGCAGTGCTTATATCAATATTGCGAACAATAATGCCGATTTCTGGACTCCTTTGGAGCTTAGCGACGGCATGACCGTGACTGTTACAATCAATACTCCCGGCAAATATCTTGCGACATATGAGGCACTCGGTCAGAGCTATTCCATGGACAGAGCCGACTATGATTCGGACGAGCAGTTCGCGAATTTCAGAGCACTTAAGGGCGGCGATCTCAAGGCGGATTTTCTGTACAGAGGTGCGTCCCCGGTTGACAACAGCAGAAACCGTGCCCCGTACGCAAATTCTCTTATAGAAAAATACAGTATTGCCTGTGTTATCGACCTTGCCGATTCGGACGAAGATATGCAGACCTATTTTGCGGATGAGAGCTTTTCTTCCGATTACGCGAAAAAGCTGTACGAGGAGGGCAGAACCGCCGTGCTTGATATGTCGTCCTCCTATTCGAAGGATGAGTATAAGCAGAGTGTTGTAAAGGGGCTTCGCAAGCTTCTGTCTGTCGGCGGCCCGGCGTATATTCACTGCATGGAGGGCAAGGACCGCACGGGGTTTGTATGCCTTCTTCTGGAGGCTCTTGCGGGCGCGACGTACTATGAAATGCGTGATGATTATATGACGACATACGCGAATTATTACGGCATCACCCAGGACGGCACGCCCGAGCGGTATAATGCCGTTGCGGAACTGTATTTTGATGCGTTCCTTGAATATCTCTCGGGCGAGAGCGATTTGGAGACGCTTCGGAAAATCAATTATATTGACAATGCGAAGGACTATCTTCGTGACGGCGGAATGACGGAGACGGAGATTGATGAACTGCTGTTTATGGTAACCGACTGAGTGGCGGCGGGCAGTTGTACGAGTGTGGAGTGTGGAGTGTGGAGTGTGGAGAGTGGAGAGTGGAGAGTGGAGTGTGTGGAGTTGCTTTGAAGCGTGTGAGATTTATTATATATTGACAGAGGATGGGTTTTGGAATATAATCCTTTTATGAAAATTCACGGAGGATGCAGTATGAAAAAGAATATTTCAAAAAGGTATGTTGCGCTTCTTATCGCGTTTCTTGTGTTTACCGTTGCGGCGCTTGTCTATCGTGACGCAAGATACAAGTGGAATGACATTGCGTATATGGTGGTGCCGGATGTCATACTCTCAGTTGCCGGTTCTGTTATGGCGCTGTGCGTATTTTGGGACAAGAATAAAATCATAAAAGCAGTGTCGTTTATAGCGGGATTTCTCGTTCCCAACGCTTTTATCTGGGGCGTTTCGATGCCGCTTAAAGAGATTATTTCAAACGGCGGTGTCGCTACATCCGTTGCGCTTATACTGCTGTTTGTGTTCTACGGTGTGTTCGGGGTGTTCGCTTTTCTTCGCAGGAGTGAGGCGAAAAAGACGGTGGCAACCGTAACTGCGGTGCTGATTGCGATTGACATGCTTGCCTGTGTGGGTGTCAGCGCAATACCGCTGTTTATTAAGGACACGGAAGAAAAGTACAGCCTGGCTGTGACCTCGTCCGAAATTTTCGAAAACGATTTTGATACGGCGATTCCGCAGACGGAAATTTATGATATCGTAAGAAATCATTTCGCTTCCCCTTTAGCGGAAGGCAAAACCGAGAAAAAGTGCGTTGTTATCGGCTTTGACGGCACTCGTCCCGATATTCTGTCGCAGTATAAAGACCATACGATGAGCGGAATAAACGAGCTGCTGTCAGAGGGCGGTCATGCCGTTCTCGGGTATTGCGGCGGTGTACAGTGGCCGCAGGAAAATACGCAGATGACATCTACCGCTCCGGGCTGGTGCTCGATTCTTACCGGCTGCTGGGCGGATGTACACGGAATTTATAAGAACTATGTCCCGAAATCACTCGACACAAAGACGCTGTTTCTGACGCTTATTGAAGACAATCTTGTTGACTCGACAAAATTCTGCGTGTCGTGGAACGGTCATTTCAACAATGAGGACTGCACATACTACCCCGAAAAGCAGTATGCCGAGCAGAATAACATAAACGCGACGTATCTTGACGCAGCGGACGATAACGGTACGCTTAAAAATGTTACATCCGATCTGTCGTCGGCGGACTGCACCGATTTTCTGTTCTGCATTTTCGAGCAGTGCGATCACGTGGGTCATCAGACAAACTTTACGCCCGATAACTTCGGCTATGTCAACGCATTCAAAAATGACGATGAGTATGCGTACAATATAATCGATACGATTAAGGCTCGTGAGACCTACGACACCGAGGACTGGCTTATTGTCATAACCACCGACCACGGCGGATACGGCGATGAGCACGGTGGGGCGACGAAGCAGGAAAGGTACACATTTATTGTTGCGAATAAAGAGCTCGCGGACTGAACGTAAGTCAGCATGGAACAATGAGAGAGTGGCCAGTATCCAGGGGCCAGGGGCCGGTTATATAAGGAAGTCCTGTGGACTTGGATTATATAGCTTCGCCTCTGTGAGTGTGGAGTTTGGAGAGTGGAGTTTGGAGAGTGGTGGACCTGTATAATAAAAGTGTACATTTGAAGTTCGTAATGATATAATGCAAATA
>CAVFUV010000082.1:0-8672 GCA_963625735.1 bacterium | reverse complement strand
ATATTACGGTTATGTTTCTTTGCAGATCGAATTTGAACTTTACAAATCTGTTTGAAATTTCAATATGCTTTATTCCCTTCATAATATCACACAAACTCCGCCGCTTCGTGCACAAGCTCCTCCATATTTTTTACGATTCTGCCGGTATTGAGAACACGAATCTTAAATTCACCGTCACCGAAATCCATTAAGTGGCGAAGATTTATGACAACCTTTTTATTCTCTGCGATTTTAAGAAGCCACTTTGCGCAGTTATCACCGCAGTTCGGCGCATTGAAAACATGCGAAGAATCGTAGTTTATCAGAATCAGAGTTTTTACACCGCCCGAAAGCCCGGTCGGTGACATTATTCCGAAAATCGGCGAATTTATCGCGTTTGCGTCAACAACCTCGGATTTATCGACATTTTTTATCATTTCACGTGACAGGTCCGATGTAATCCACCTGTCTTTATATGTATTTTTAAAATACATACTTGTATCATAAACGGCTTCGGGCATATTTCCGTAAAAAATATTAAGCATTATGTCACCTGCTTTCAGTGTACTGTTAAAACAAATCGGGGCAGGCAGATAAGGCACTGTCCCGATGTGTCGATTTTTTCAGTTCAGGCTTTATGCCACTTTACGCCCTGAGGGGTATCCTCGAGCACAATGCCCATTTCGGTGAGCTTGTTTCTTATCTCGTCCGCTTTTGCCCAGTTCTTTTCTTTTCTGGCGGCGGTACGCTCGGCGATAAGCTGCTCGATTTCGGCGGAGTCGTCGGCAATATCATTTGTGCCGTCATTATAGACTATGCCCAGAATGCCGGTCAGTTCGTCAAATACCTTGATTGCGGCTTCGACAGCAGGCTTTGCGGGAGCGGATGTAAGAACATTCTTATTGATGAATGTTGTCAGATCGAATATCGTGCCGATCGCGGCGGCTGTGTTGAGGTCGTCATCCATTGCCTCGCAGAAGTGTGTTCTGAATGAATCAAACTCCTCATTAAGCTTTTTAAGCTCGTCGTCGCTAATCTCGCCGTTTGCGTTCGCAAGAGCGAAATCAAGAGAATCACGGCAGGTGTGAAGGCGTGTAAGAGAAGTCTTGCACTGCATGAGTGAATCATAAGAGTAGTTGATGGGGCTTCTGTACTGGCATGAAATCATGAGCAGACGGATGGGCTCATAGCCGAACTGCTTTGCGACATCACGAACGGTAAAGAAATTGCCCTTTGATTTTGACATTTTTTCGTTGTCGACAGTGATAAAGCCGTTGTGCATCCAGTAATTGGCAAACTGTACGCCGTTGCACGCCTCGCTCTGGGCTATCTCGTTTTCGTGATGCGGGAAGATAAGATCCTGTCCTCCGCAGTGAATATCGATTGTTGTGCCGAGATAACGGCAGCTCATTGCGGAGCACTCGATATGCCAGCCGGGTCTGCCCTTGCCCCACGGTGAATCCCACGAAGGCTCACCGGGCTTTGACGCTTTCCACAGGGCAAAGTCCATGCTCTCTCTCTTAAGCTCGCCGACATTTATTCTCGCACCTGCCATAAGGTCGTCAAGCGGCTGATGTGAGAGCTTGCCGTAGTCCTTGAATTTGAGCGTGCTGTAATAGACATCTCCGCCGGACTCGTATGCGTAGCCCTTTTCGATAAGGGTTGACACCATATTTATGATTTCGTTAATATTCTCGGTAGCCTTGGGATGAACAGAAGCATCCCTTACGTTAAGGCCGTGGGCATCGGTTTTGTATTCGGCGATATATTTTTCGCTGACTTCTTTGAATGTGATGCCCTCTTCATTCGCGCGGTTGATTATCTTGTCGTCAATGTCCGTGAAATTCTGAACATATGTAACCTTGTTGCCCTTATATTCGAGGTATCTTCTGAGAACATCGAACACGCATATGGGGCGGGCGTTGCCGATATGAATATAGTTATATACGGTCGGACCGCAGGCGTAAATTCGATATTCGCCCTCGTGAAGGGGTTTGAGCTCTTCTTTCTGTCTTGTAAGAGTATTGTATATTTTCATAAGAATTTATTCTCCTTTAAGCGACCTTATCTCGTTTTCGAGTGCCGCTATGCGTTTTGTAAGTCTGTCTATTTCCTGCTGGATGGGGTCGGGAATATGCACCTGATCCATATCGTTTACACGCTTGCCGTCACGCTTTACAACTCTTGCGGGCGTGCCGACTGCCGTTGAATTATCGGGGATTTCGTGAAGAACGACACTGCCTGCCGCAATGTTTGTGTTGCTGCCGATTCTGAAAGGCCCCAGCACCTTTGCACCTGCGCCTATCATGACATTATTGCCGACAGTCGGGTGACGCTTGCCAACGTCCTTGCCCGTACCGCCGAGGGTCACGCCCTGATAAATGGTAACGTCGTCGCCTATTTCGGCTGTCTCTCCGATGACGACACCGGTGCCGTGGTCGATGAAAAATCTTTTTCCGATTTTTGCGCCGGGATGAATTTCTATATTGGTCTTTCTTGCGGAGCACTGTGAGACAAAGCGTGCCGCAAGGTGCATATTGTGTTCATAAAGCCAGTGAGCGCGTCTGTGCGATCTTACGGCTTTAAGTCCGGGGTACAGCAGGAGAACTTCTATATCGGATGTTGCGGCGGGGTCACGTTCACGAACGCACGCAATATCCTCTTTCAACTGCTTAAAGTAGCCCTTAAGCATCAGGTCACTCCCTTTATATTATAATGTTTAGCCGAAAAGCGATAAAATACTGTCAACCGATGAATTGCCGCTGCCGGATGAATTTGATGTTTCGGCTTCGGATGAAGTCTGCTCCGCCGCCGTCTCCGCTTCGGTTACAACCGCGTTCGGATCGGAATAGACAACAATCGTAACGGTATCGCCGCTGACCACGCTTGTGCCGACTGCGGGAACCGTTTCCGCAACCGTGTTCGCGGTGTGTGTGCCGTCGTTATATTTGTTGGCCTTTTCGCACTTGAGCCCCAGTGCCGTGAGCGTGGCGTATGCCTGTTCATACGTCTGCCCCGTGACATCGGGAAGCGAAACGGAAGCGGCACCAGAACTAACGATAAGAATAATCGTTGTGCCCTTGGGTACGGTCGTGTTTACGCTTATGCTCTGACCGACAATCTGCCCCGAGGGGACGGAGTTGTTGCTCTGTTCCTCTTTTTTGATGGTAAAATTGCCTGTCGCCGTGTTTTCCTGTACAACATCGTTATACTGTCTGCCGACAAAGGACTGCACGACAACCGTGTCCTGTGCTTCGGAGACGGTGGTATCCGTTTTCGAGTCGCTCAGACCCACTATCGCGCTTATTACAAGTCCGATGCCTATGCACAGCGTAACAATAACGGCAATAAGAACTATTTTGAGTGTTTTTACGTTCTTTTGCTGCTTCTGATATTTTTCGACTTCCTGCTGACCGACATTCTGCTTCGCCGGCTTCTGAGGGGGCTGAGCCTGACGCATCTCAGGGTCATCGGCAAGCGGGTCACGAAGAGTCGGTGTCTGCGTCTGCGCACGGGGAGCGGGCTGTGTGCGGGGTGCCGGCTGTGTGCGAACCGTACTCTGTGCACGTGCGGCAGTCTGAACCGATGTGCGTGCCGCCGTCTGTTCGACGGGGTACACTCTGGCGCTGGCACTTACGGCTCTGGGGGAAGCCGACAGATTACTGCGAAGCTGTTCGGCGTTTCGTGTACGGTCGGACGGGTCTATCTGCATGCCGTTTATGATGGCATTGATTACATGCGGAGGGATAACCTCTGCGAATTTTGCCGGAATCATCATCTGATCGTTCTGCGCACGCAAAACGGATGAAATGGGGGTAGAGCCGACAAGCGAACGGTAAATAACCGCCGTAAAGGAATAAATATCCGTCCATGAACCGACGGGGAGCTCCTCTCTGTACAGCTCAAGCGGAGCAAAGCCCTCAACAAGCACGCTTTCGAGCTCGCCGTACGCGCAGGAGCACTGCGGAATAACATAGTCGCTTATTTTAAGCTTGCCGTCCTCGGAGAAAAAGAACGAGGAGGGATTTATGTTTCTGTGCACAACACCGGACGTGTGGAGCGTTCCGAGAGTTGAAAGCACGGGCATAAACAGTATTCTCGCCTGATCCCACGGGATATACCCCTTGCCGTTGTCAAGAAGATAGTCACGAAGCGACTGCTCCTCAACCTCTTTATATACGGCATATGAAGTGAAATTTGCGGAGAAGAGGTCATATACCGACACCAGTGCGGTAAGCCCCTTAAGGCGCATAATCTTATTCCACAGCTCGCCGAAGGACGATCTGCAGTCGGCATATACAACATCCGCACCGGGCTTTACATTTACCGTTACACCGTCGACATCTCTGTCACAAAGCTCGGGAGGGCAAAACTCCCGCACGGTACATCGCTCGGCTTCTTTTATGTCATACGCCACATAGCTGTGTCCTTCGCTGTTAGTGCGAAAACATCTTCCGATATAATATCTGTCGGAAATTATCGTTCCGGGTGCGATTGCAAGCGGAGAAAAATCCGTCGGGATGCCGATATTTCCACAATGAGGACATACGCCGCTGCCGTCTGTATCGTTCATGCAGAATAAACAAAGATTTTCAAGTTCTGTCATTATGCGGTTCAACTCCGTACTTTTGTATTATAGAATAAAACTTGGATGGTTGTTATTAATTCAATCGGAAATCAGGGTTTGAAATCAACGGGGGCAGTATTCAGTGGCCAGCATCCAGTGGCCAGTATCCAGTGGTCAGTGGCCGGTGAAGGAAGTCCTTCGGACTTGGATTTTACAGCTTCGCGGATAATAAGAGCAATCCTCAGAAAAAAGCATTACTCTTAGCGAAGCCTTATAATCCAAGACACGCAGTGTCTTCTTTGCATTGGTTGTCGGACCGCTGCCGCCGGTCCTCATTAGTCGCTACGCCAAAAATCATTCACCGGATGATTTTTGGCTGCGACATTGTTAATTATTAATTGTTAATTAAACAACGTCACTGCTCCTTGCTCCTTGCTCCTTGCTAACTTACATTGCTAATTCATTTATTATACCATCCATATGCCCTATTGTCCATATTGAATTATTCGCCTGTCTTTGGCAGGGTTTCATAGACAAACTGTCCGCAGACGGAGCATGTGTAGTGTGCTCTGCCCTCGGTGTCGGCTGTCGGCTCGGTGTCGACAACATAGCTGCCTTCTTTTTGGGTATGGTCAAGCATTTCTATTGTTCGCTCGGCGGTTACTTCACCGCAGACCGTGCATATACGAACCGATTTGCCCTCGCTTACACATGATGCGACAGACAGCACGGTCCAGTCGCCGCTCCTGTGGCCGCCCTTGCTCGGCAGAATGACCGTATCATCGGCATCGTCCGAATATACGCCGCAGACTGTGCACTGTTTACGCTGAACACCCGTCTCGGTGCAGGTCGGTTCTTTTGCTATAACGGTCTCCCACATGTGATATCCGGGGGACTGTGTTACTATCTGTTTTTTCGCTCCGCAGACCTTGCATGTAAGCGTTGAGTTTTCGGGATTAAGACATGTAACGGTCGTGCCCTCCCACTCATGCTCGGTGGTTTCGATTGTGCCCTCTTCCATTATCTTGCCGCAGAATTTGCACACCGTCCGGTATATACCCTTCTGACTGCAGGTGGCTTTCTGGATTATCTCTTTGCCCGCGGAAATATGATTTGACTGAGGGACACGGATATGATTGAAGGTTCTGCCGCAAAATCTGCAGATGTGTGCCGAGTCTCCGGCTTCGGAGCAGGTTGCGGGAGTAATAACAGCCATAAGGTCACTCGCGACATGAGCGGGGCGGCCGTCAAGATGAACGGCAATTCTCAACACCAATCTGGCATCTGATGTGTCTATATCGTTGTCGCAGTCAAGGTCAAGAGCGGCACTCTTCTGTCTGTCGGCTTTTTCAAACTGCACGGCAATTCGAAGGACTGTTCTGGCATCGGACACATTTACTTTTCCGTCACCGTTTGCGTCGCCGCACACCTCGCACATATTTGAGAATTTCACTTCTTCATACTCGGCGGCAGATGCGAACACAGCCATAAATACAACTGCGAAAACCGCAAGCGTCAAAGTGAGACATGAATATACAAATTTTTTCATACCGGTTATCTGTCCTTTCCGTCGATGACAGTCATATAACATTTATCGGGAAGTTATCCCTCGTAATTTTTCGCCCACGCTCTGACAGCGTCCTCGTTATAGACAAGAGGAATATTCTGCGCCGCCGTTATTGTCTTTACCGCTTTTCTGACCGTGGCGGTAAGCATGGGCAGCAGCTCGCTTGACTTGGGCAGAACGGCTTTTAGCTTTGAAATGAGATAGCCTGCCGACACATTGAGATTTGTGTCAACCATGGCAATTTCTTTCTCGGTGAGAATTTTGTTTTCCATGAAGAAGTCAACCGTATTTGGGTCAACCTTTGTAAGAAGTCCTCTTGCGGCATCGATTATAAGCATGTCATTGCCGAACATCTTGAAATATCTGTACTGATAGCTCCACAGCCTGTCAACGGTATACTCGTTGTCTTTTGCGGACATAACCGCACCCGCAAGAAGATTGCCCGCCTTAAGTGACAGGTCAATTCCGCTGCCGTTTAACGGTACTGTCATACAGGCGCTGTCGCCTATCGCCGCATAACCGTTCGCAACGATAATGGGCAAAGTTTTTCTTATCGGGATGACATTCAGCGTGCCGCCCCTGATAATTTCGTCACCGAGGCAAGAATACTCGGTCTTGAAGTCACGCACGGCTTCGTTAACTTCGTCCATTGTGATGGGCGAAAACTTGCCTATAAGCAGGTCGACAAAATCGTCGCCTGTTATAACCCAGTCAAGCCCCGCACGGTACATATGGTAAAAATAGACTGTATATATCGGGTCTGTTTTCGTGTCGTCAATCTTATTGTAGTATGCCCTGTAAACATAGAAAAGATCCTCGGGGCTTACTTCGTTTAATACACCCATTTTTTCGGGCAGAGAACGCCGTACGGGTGAATTTACGCCGCATCCGTCAATTACAAGGTCGCCGTAGATAATCTTTTCGCCGTCGCCGTTCTTAATCTTTATGCCGCACACACTGTCTCCGGCAACAGCCGCACCGGTTATCTCGGTGTCAAACTCAAACTTTACGCCTGCGTTTTCGGCTACTGAAATAAGATGATGAAGCAGCTCTTTTCTGTCGATTGTAATCGCCATAGAGTCCGGGCCGCCGTCCGCACCGACAAGCTTTATGTTCTTTTTTGGGTTCTTGAACGCCATCTGAGCGAGCGGTTCATATTTATCCTTGGGCAGACGCTCAATCCCGGCAAAATCAAACGCCGGAAGGCTCATGGCGTCGTGCCAGTCAAGCCCTATATCCTTCTCGGATGATTTTTCGTATACCGTAACATCATAGCCGTTTTTCGCGAGTGTTATCGCCGCGCTCAGAGCACCGTGCCCGGCACCCGCCGCGATAATTTTTCTTGAATTATCCATTTGTTGTACTCTCCTCTGTTGTTCCCTCTTTAACCGTTGTTTCCTCTGTGTCGCTTATTTTGACCTTGCTGCCGTCCGATACGGGATATTCGGGGTTCGACGACACAACGGACAATACTACCTTTTTGTTTTTCTTGAGTCCGCCGATAATCGCCGTGTTTCCGTCAACCGAAAGCGAGGTCGTAACATAGCATTTTTTTATGGATTTTGTAAGTCCGGAATACTCCCAGACATATTTGCCGTCTTCGTCGGTGTTTATACAGCCGTCGGGCACAAAAACGGTGTCGGTTACTTCTTCGGTGACAATTGTGACGGTAACCGCGGAGTCGTTTGCGAGATTCACCGTGCCTTCGGGCTTTACATAAACCAGCACATTTGACGTTGAAGAAATCGTAACTGTCGGAAGAACCTTTTTTATCTCCGCCGTAAGTGTGCTGTCACCTGTTTCATCCGCAATGAGATTGACGGTGGCGTTATAGCTGTTGCCGTCCGCATCGGTAATAACCGCACGCTGTCCCGTTTTTATGCCGTCGACATCGTATGTGTTTTCGGGCACAATGGCATATGTGTCAATAGGACTTCCCGACACCGAGGTGGTAATTACAGCACCCGGGAACTCGTATTTTTTGACCACATCGCCTATTGTGGTTTCATAAAGCACCACAACGGGCTTTTTGGAGCTTATGACAGCCGCTCGAATTGCAAAGACGGCGATTATGATAATCACTACGCCGATGCATGCGGCAAGAAGTCTTCTTCTGCGCAAAACTCTTATTTTTTTTGCGTTTGCCCTGCGGCGACGCTCACGTGCGGCTTCGACAAGCTCTTCGTCCGTTTTCTCGTGAGGGATTTTATCCTCGGGACGCCCGGCCCTGCCTGTGCGTGTATTTTCGGTTGTTCTGCCTGTACGCTCGGTTGTTCCGGTCGTACGTTCTGTTGTTTTGCCGGAGTCGGATGAAGTATAGGATGATGTTTCAAATCTTTCAAATGAACTGCTCGGTACGTCGTTTTCGTCTATATCAAATATACCGGATATATCGGGAAAGTCTGAACTGTTCTTTTTGTTTTCCATTTTTATCACTCTGCCTTCGGAAAATGGGCATATAATAATGCTATTTTATTACAGTATAATACAAATCGAAGAAAATAGGAATATGAAAAAAGAAAATTTAAAAAATCAGGTCTACCAGAGCCTGAAACATAA
>CAVFUV010000081.1:0-8988 GCA_963625735.1 bacterium | reverse complement strand
CTGCAAATTCTTCTGCCAGTGCTTTTCCTATACCACTGGAAGCTCCCGTTATCAACGTATAATTATTATTCATGCTATTTCCCTCATTTTTATATATGATATCTCGGTCTGTCCTTTGTCTGCTTTCCGTACTCGATAGCGGAAGTTGGGCAGTAATTGATACAGGCCATACAATGGGTACAATTTTTGTCCCATGCCGGTTTGCCGTCGATGAGCTGTATATCATGGAGCGGACAAACTTTGACGCATTTCCCGCAGGAGATACATTTCTCCGTTGCATAGAACTTTTCCGTTTTGACAAACAGCGAATAAAACACCGGATTGGCGATGCGGCTCTTAATCTGCCCGGTCAATGGAAGGGCTGCCGGGGACATCCTTTTCCCAGTGCGTATGACCTCACAAGCTGCGTGAATAGACGGCTGTGCGGCTGCGATAATCGCTTTTGCCTCGGCCTGTGTGGGCGTCTGGAACATGGCAATGTTATTGGTCGGCATGATGATTGCGGCACAGCCCATAAACTCCATGTGCATTTCCGTACATAGCTTTTGCGCATAGCGCTCCGTATTTCCGGCATCCTCGGCACAGGTGACAACAAAATATACTTGCCGATTTCCGGTAAGTTCTGTCCTCAGCAGCCAGTCGGACACGATCCTTGGAATCCTCCACGCATAAACGGGGGCAACGATCACCCACGGCAATTCTGAATGTAGCGGACGAAAATCAGAGTCCGCTATTTTTGGATGGAGATCCAGCACATTCTCTGAAAGGCTTTTCCCAAGTTCTTTCGCCACATATGCGCTGTTTCCCGTACCTGAAAAATATAATATCATAGCTTCGCCTTATACGCCCTCGTCCGTATTTGCTTTCTGCGCTCGTTTTACACAGCGCTCAAATTCAGAGAACCAGTTATAAAATTCGATGGCAAGATGCCGCTCGTGGGCGTGGATATTCCTTTTCGGAAGCAAAGCCGGAAATTCAACGGAAAGTTTGATCTTGCAGCCCTCCTCGGTATCCGCGATCTGGTGACGGACTGCGCCGATGCAGAAGCCGTTATTCAGGTAGGAAGCACCGGCGGCCTGCACCGGATACTCCGGCTCCTGCTTGGAAACAAGACCATGAAAATCTCCGTAGCGGACGGTAAACTGAATCGGAAATGGGAGACCGCCGGTAAATTCAATGACTTCCTGATCCGTGGCGTCAACGCCTTTGAGCAAATAATGATCCGGATTTGCCCGCAGACAACTGAACCGATTTTCAGGGGTATTATTCAGCATCATATCATCGTACATTTCGTGGAGCTGCACCGCATTGCAGAAATCAAGGTAGATCTCCGCAACGCTGATTTTTCGTTTTGTTCCCGCCAATTTCGTAAAAGTATTTGTCAGCGCCGTCGTCCGCTTCAAGGTCGATTGCAGACAGCTTCGCATTTTCTCGTCGGGAAGATCGGCTTTGAAGCGAGCAAGCTCCTCTGCGTTTGTTACAGGCACAGGCGTGTTCAGCCGCTTTTCCAAAAATCGCTTGTCTACCGCAACTCGCTCCTGCTCCCACTGTAATATCTGTTGCTGCGTGATTTCTTTTCCCGCAATGATAATTCGCATTCTAAAAAATCTCCTTTTGCTCTTGCAAAACTATGATACATATTGTATCATAATCAAAGAGAACAGTAAAGGCAGCATATGAGACAGTTTTGGAGTATTTGTATCATGGATAAACGTGAAAAACAGGTCAAGGAACGAATCGCGAAAGCAATGATCGATCTTTCCGCCGAAAAAAGCTGGGATAAGATCACGATCACAGATATTATTCGGGAATCCAAGGTGGCCAGAGCAACATTCTATCGCAATTTCGGCAGCATGGATGATCTCGTCACATACGGGATCGGCAGGTTCCGAGAAGATTACTGGGAGAACGCCCCAAAAAGCTGCACGGAATTTCTCTGCCCTGAAATGCTGGAGTACACCTTTGACTACTATCGCAAAAACAGGGAGCTGATCCTTTCCTATCACCGATCAGGCTCCTCTAATTCGGTGCTGGATATTATTACGGAAAGCATGGTGCTTTCTTTCGGCGATATGCCCTCGCACTCCATTTCCCGGTACAGGCTATATTATTACGCCGGGGCGCTCTACAACATGACGATCTACTGGCTGGAAAACGGAATGAAAGAGACTGCAAAAGAAATGGCGACAGCATTTTTGCAGTTTTCAGCACAAACAATCTGATAACTTCCAGTTTATCAGTATCAAAAATAGAATACGAACGACAGGAAACATCATAGCAATACGGTGTTTTTTGTTACCCAAACCCCACAATTCAATACATAACCACAGGTTAGTACAAACACCTTGCGTGATTTTTTGAAAGGCTTAAAAAGGGATATTTACCCCGATTTTTGCCCCCCGAGAAATGACACAAACAAGGCTTAATGTATCTTCCCTGTGGTTTTTTATTTTCAGACGGAAAGGTGGATGCTAACGAAACACGAGCCGAGTTTAATCATCTGATAGCAGTTGCAAAGGATACTGGCTGTGCGATTGTAATTATCGCTCATATGAACAAGATGAGAGATACCAACCCTCTGTACCATACCAACGGTTCGATTGACATTGCAGGTGCTGCGAGAAGTATTCTTGCAATCACTCGCACACCGAACAAAGAAGCACCTGCGGAAAGATATTTGGTGCAGGTAAAATCCAACCTTGCCCCGACTGGTTCTGCCATTCTGTTTGAGGTGTCAGAGAAAGGTGTGGATTTCATTTCCGAAATGGAAATGACTGCGGAAGAAGCGTTCCAATCCCTCGTCCCGAAAATTGGCAGACCCAACGATAAGGAAGTCAAGGCGAAAGCATTTTTGATTGAAATGCTGAAAGATGGAGATATCCTACACGAGAGCATTGGATCACCTGATTGTCGTTCGTGATGATTACTCGGACGAACCAGAAGCAGACGATGCCGACGAAGAATTTGACGATGAGTTCACAACAGAAGAGACCCAAACACTGCCGTGAAATTGAGATAATAACAGATTACGACAAAAAGAGAACGGTAACTCCCGTTGATTTGACACCGGAACAGCGGATATAATCCGCTCGTCAACTTACGCTTTGACGGCGGACATTAAAAAAAACACCTCGAAGTCCCGATTTTAACGGGACTGCGGGGTGTTTTTCGTTTTTCGTATGCGTGCGATTCGAGATACAATTACCCCGTAAAATTCATTTCCGAAATCCGCCGTGAAATACTGTTTGTGAATTTACCAAAAAATACAAATATTTGCGGGCTTATTTTTACCCTGCGGCTATTGTATTTTTTTGTCCCTCATGCTACAATAAAGTGTCAAATAGCGGGTTTTTTCGCACTTTTATTTTGCATGAGCATGCCGCTCACGAGTTCATCAAAGCTGATTATGAACACATATATACACCATACCGAATTATATCCGAACGGATAAGGACTGACAGAATGTACAGAAAAATCATAAAACCGATCCTGGATATCATACTCTCGATTATAGGCCTGATTCTTCTTTCGTGGCTGTTTCTGATTATCATCATTGCCATTGAAATAGACGATCCGGGTCCTGTGTTCTTTACGCAGAAAAGGGTCGGAATACACAAGAAGCATTTCAGGCTTTATAAATTCCGCAGCATGAAAATGTCTGCGCCTCATGACATGCCGACACATCTGCTTGAAGATCCCGACCGATATATTACACGTGTCGGCAAGGTTCTCCGCAAATTTTCACTGGATGAGCTGCCTCAGCTTCTTAATATAGTCAAACAGGATATGAGCATTATCGGTCCCCGTCCGGCTCTGTGGAATCAGTATGATCTGATTGAGGAACGCGATAAATACGGAGCCAACGATATAAAACCCGGGCTTTCGGGCTGGGCGCAGATTAACGGCCGTGATGAGCTTGAAATCGCCGAAAAGGCTCGCCTGGACGGAGAATATGCGGAAAAAGCAAGCTTCCTGTTCGACATGAAATGTTTTTTCAGAACCATAAAAAAAGTAATCAACCATGACGGCTTTGTCGAAGGCAGTGCTGAAGAGACACAAACGACGGAGAATCAAAAATGAAAATTCTGATTGCAACCAACCATTCATATATGTTCTACCGCTTCCGCAAGGAACTGACAGAAGAACTGATGCTCAAAAATGAGGTCATACTCAGCACGCCGTTTGTGGGTCATGAGGACGATTTGCAGGCAATGGGTCTTAGGTGCATCGACACCGAGATTGACCGCCGCAGTATAAACCCCTTAAAGGATATTAAGCTGACAGGGACCTACCGCAAAATGCTGGACGACATCAAGCCCGATCTTGTTATCACATATTCAATAAAGCCCAATATTTATATGGGCAGTATCTGCGAGGCAAAGGGCATTCCCTATGTCACCAATGTGCAGGGGCTCGGCACGGCATTTGAAAAGCCGTTGCTGTCGAGAGTGGTATCCGTTATGTACACCTGTGCCCTGAGAAAAGCCAAAACGGTATTTTTCGAAAATGAAGAGAATGCGAAGTTCTTCCGTTGGAAAAATATAGTCTCCGACAGGCAGATGAGGGTTCTGCCGGGCGCAGGAATAAATCCGGAGGAATACCCTTACGTCCCGATGCGTGACAACGGCATATGCAGGTTTCTGTTCATCGGGCGTATTATGAAAGAAAAAGGCGTAGACGAATTCTTTGACGCGGCAAAAGCCATCAAGGCGGAAATGGGCGAGAAAGTCGTCATTGATGTAGTGGGCTTTTATGAAGACGCATATAAAGAGACTGTCGACCGACTGGTTGACGACGGTATTATCAATTTCCACGATTTCATGACGGATGTGCATCCGTTTTATGAGAACGCCGACTGCGTTGTGCTCCCCTCCTATCATGAGGGCATGTCAAATGTTCTGTTGGAGGGTGCCGCCACAGGGCGTGCGCTGATTACAAGCAATATCCCCGGATGTCGTGAGGCGGTAGAAGACGGTGTCAGCGGGTATCTGTGCCCGATAAAAGATACGGACGGTCTTTTCAACGCAATGCGCCGTTTTGCGAAGCTGCCGCATGAACGCCGTGCCGAAATGGGACGATGCGGACGAACACTTATCGAGCGGAAGTTCGACAAGAAAATTGTAGTGGCGCTGACCATGGACGGTCTCGGTCTTCCCGTGACGGCGAGGGACTGAAAATGACTCTGACAAACTATTGGTGGCTGTTAATCTGGCCTGTTCTTGCCGGCGGAGTTCTGACTGTTGCCGCACCCCGTGGCCCCGTACAGCTGCCGGGCAGAAACGAATACCGCTGGAGCATTGGCGCAGCGCTGATTCTTGTATGTCCCCTTGTTATCTGGGCGGCGTTTCGCGGAAACATAGGCGACACCGGTGCGTATCAGGCAATGTTTCGCAATATTCCGACTCTCGGGAGCGGACTTATAGAATACCTGTCTGAAAACAGCAAGGACCGAGGATTTTATGCACTTGAGTCTTTCATTAAAACTGTTTTCGGCTCGGACTGCACGCTGTTCTTCTTTATTATAGCGGCGTTTCAGATATTCTGCATAACCTGCTTTTTCCGCAGATACTCCACTGATTTTCTGCTCTGCATATTCATGTTTGTGTTATCAACAGACTATCTGTCGTGGATGTTCAACGGCATACGGCAGTTTATTGCGGTCTGCATAATTCTTCTGACCTTCGGTCTTGTCCTGCGAAAAAAGTATATCCCCGCCATACTGATTATTCTGCTGGCATCGACAATACATGGGTCGGCACTTATGATGATACCGCTTATATTTGTTATTCAGGGGCGGGCGTGGAACCGAAAGACTATCCTGATGATCGCGGCGGTCGCTGTGACGATTCTGTTTATTGACCGTTTTACGGATTTTCTGGATTCCGTACTTATCGACACGCAGTACAGCGACATTGTTACGAACAACATCTGGAAAAACGATGACGGCACCAACATTCTGCGGGCACTGTTCTATTCGATTCCGGCACTGCTGTCGATTGCAGGAAAAAGACAGGTAGACGAAGCCGATTCACCTGTTATAAATCTGTGCGTTAACTGCAGTATCTGCACCGCGGCGCTGTATTTTTTAAGCGTGTTTTCATCCGGTATCTATGTAGGACGACTTCCCATTTATACGACGTTTCAGGGATATGCCGTTGTGCCGTGGCTTATAAATCACGCATTCGCAAAAAGGTCCGCCGCAGTCGTTACGGCAGTGCTGATGGCGGCATACCTTGTGTTTTTCTATTACCAGATGCATTTTACATGGGGTGCACTTTAACAAAGGAGATACAATGATTCGTATTTTGCAGGTTGTTACCTATATGGGACGCGGCGGGCTTGAAACAATGCTCATGAACTTTTACCGTCATATAGACCATGAAAAACTGCAGTTTGATTTTCTTGTACACCGCAGTGAACGGGCGGCATACGATGACGAAATTGAGAGTCTCGGCGGCAGAATTTACCGTTTGCCGCAGCTTGTGCCGTGGAGTGCCGGTTATCTGACATCACTCAACAATTTCTTTGATGAACACCCCGAATATAAAGTCATACATGTCCATCAGGATTGCCTGAGCTCGGTAATTCTGAAAGCGGCAAAACAGCATGATATACCTGTCCGAATTGCACACAGTCACTGTGCAAATCAGGACAAAAACCTGAAATACCCCATTAAGCTCTTGTATAAGCGGAGCATTCCAAAATACGCCACAAATCTGTTTGCCTGTGGGAAAGATGCCGGCGACTGGATGTTCGGCGGAGCACCGTATAAGATAATAAACAACGCAATCGATGCTGCCGCTTATACATATAACCCCGAAACACGCTTGCGTGTTCGCACAGAGCTCGGACTCAACGATAGGTTCGTCGTCGGTCATGTGGGGCGGTTTTCTCCCCCAAAAAACCATATGTTTCTAATCGAGATATTCGCCGCGCTGCTGAAAAAAGAGCCGAACGCTGTCCTGCTTCTCGTCGGCGGCGGAGACGATATGCCGAAGATAGAGGCTAAGGCGAAGTCGCTCGGTATTGCGGAGCATGTCCGCTTCCTCGGTGTACGCAGTGATGTCGCCGATCTGATGCAGGCAATGGACGTGTTTGTTTTCCCATCGCTGTACGAGGGCTTGCCCGTTACAATGGTGGAAGCGCAGGCATCGGGACTGCCGTGTCTTATATCCGATAAGGTTCCGCCGGAGTGTATTATGACGAACGGGTTGACAGATGTCATGCCTCTGTCCGATTCTCCCGACACCTGGGCGGAAAAGATACTCGAAATGCGGAACACACCGCGCACTGACCGTCATGCGGAAATTGCCGCACACGGCTTTGATATCAACACCGAGGCCGTGAAATTACAGGAGTTTTATTTGAGTGCCTATGAACAAAACAGCTGAAATAATTTTAACCGTTTTCACGCCGGCATATAACCGTGTGCATACCTTGCCGCGCACCTATGAGAGCCTGTGCCGGCAGAGCTGCAAGGACTTCATCTGGCTCATTGTTGACGACGGCTCAACGGATAACACCGCCGAGCTGGTGCGTGACTGGCAGAGCCGTGATAGTGGGTTTGATATTCAATACATCTACAAGGAAAACGGCGGAATGCACACGGCACATAATGTCGCCTATGCCAATATCCGCACTCCTCTTAATACCTGCATCGACTCCGACGATGCACTTGCCGACGGAGCGGTTGAAAAAATACTGAATAAATGGGCAGAGGTCAAGGACTTAAGGTTCGCCGGCATTGTCGGACTTGACGCGGATTTTAGCGGAAACATCATCGGGAAAGCCTTTCCGGAGAACCTGACGGAAACAACTCTGTCCGGCTACTATGCCGCAGGCGGAGCGGGCGACAAGAAGCTGGTCTACCGCACAGATGTCGTCAACGCCTATCCCGAATACCCCGTGTTCGAGGGTGAAAAATATGTCAGCCTCGCTTATAAATATCTGCTTATCGACCGGAAATATAAGCTGGCGGTTCTGAACGACGTACTCTGCAATGTGGAGTATCAACCGGACGGATCAACCGGCAGCATGCTGCGGCAATATCTGAAAAATCCAAAAGGCTTTGCTTTCTGGCGTACCGTAAAAATGCAATATCCGGAGTCGACCAAACGGATGATTATTGACTGCATCCACTACTGCTCAAGCAGTCAGATTGCCAAAGACAAAGATTATATAAAAAAATCCCCACGCAAGCTGCTGACGGTGCTGTGTACCCCGGCGGGCCGGTTGCTGACAGCGTGGATCAGGAGGAAGGTTAAAAATTAATGTTGACAGAGAATACTGACCGGATGACAATCCCCCCCCCGAACAGACAGACGGCTATTACTGTCGTAATACCGGTTTTTAATTGCAAAAAGTATTTGACAGAAGCAGTCGAATCTGTCTTGCGTCAACCATATCAGAAGATTTCAATTGTGCTTGTTGATGACGGTTCCACAGACGGATCGGGGCAGCTGTGTGATGAGCTAGCCCGGAAAAGCAAAAGAATTTCTGTCATGCATCAAAAGAATGCAGGAGTATCAGCAGCAAGAAATGCCGGAATTGAATATATTCTCGCTCAGTCGGATAATACTGACAACAAACAATATATTGCATTTCTCGATGCAGATGACTGTTGGACAGAGAACTTCTTCAATAATGACAGTGTAAAAACATTTCCGGAGACATCAATTATACGATTTCAATCAGTTAATTGCAACTCAACTTTAGATAAGTGTGCAGATGCAGTAAATGTTGTAGAAGGAATTTACAATGGCGGTGCATCAGTTGTGCGTAAGTGCTTATCTTCATCTTTTGGAGCTGCTTTGTACACAAGTAGCCTTTTTCACAATCCCAAAATACGGTTTATAGAAGGCTTAAAGCATTCGGAAGATATTTTGTTTCTTCGTTCCTGTGCATATAATGCAGATTCAGTCGCAATGTTCAATCGCATTTTATATTTATATTGAAATAATCCCACATCATGTGTTCACACAATCACGA
>CAVFUV010000080.1:0-9009 GCA_963625735.1 bacterium | reverse complement strand
AGAAACAGGTTGTGCGACGGATGTGTGTTCAAAAAGTTTTAATCAAATTTTTACAATTTAAAGAAAAATTTACGATATACACATTTTCTCCGTCATGCCGCACTTTTTTCTATGTTCTACACCATAAAAACAACAATCGGCACTTCACATGTTGGGAAACTGTATCACAATTCACACGAAAATGCCGAAATATTTTTTTGTGCCGAAAACAAAAGCGGCAGTACACACATTGAAAAGTATGTGTACAACTATTATAGTACAACATCAGAAAAAAAAGTCAAGACAAAAAATTAAAATTATTCATTTTCCGGTGCTCTTTTATCGAGTTTATTTACATTTTCGAAATAAAACGCGTCAAAAGTATCGTTGTCGAGCGAATTTCTGATTTTTTCCATAAGCGTATTATAGAAATAAAGATTGTGCATAACGCAAAGTCTGAGAGCCAGAACCTCTTTGGCTTTTACGAGATGACGGATATACGCGCGTGAAAAATGTCTGCACACGGGGCAGTCGCACTGCGAGTCAACAGGACGCAGATCCTTCTCGTATTTTGCGTTGTTTATGTTAATAACGCCGTTCCATGTAAACAGATGGCCGTGGCGGGCATTTCTTGAGGGCATGACGCAGTCGAACAGGTCAACTCCCCTTCTGACCGCTTCAAGTATATTTCCGGGAGTGCCGACACCCATAAGATAACGGATTTTATCGGCAGGAGCATACGGCTCAACGGCGGAAATTATTCTGTACATATCTTCAGCCGGTTCACCGACGGCAAGACCGCCTATCGCGTAGCCGTCAAGGTCAAGCTCGGCAATCTGCTTCATGTGTTCAATACGCAGGTCGTCATAGGTGCAGCCCTGATTTATGCCGAAAAGCAGCTGATGCGGATTTACGGTGTCGCACAGAGCGTTAAGTCTGTCATGCTCCTCTTTGCACCGCTTAAGCCAGCGGGTAGTGCGTTCACACGACATTTTGGCATACTCGTATTTTGCGGGATTTGCGACACACTCGTCAAACGCCATGGCAATTGTTGAGCCTAAGTTTGACTGAATACGCATACTCTCCTCGGGACCCATGAAAATACGGTGACCGTCAATGTGGCAGTTAAACGTAACGCCCTCTTCTTTTATGGAACGCAGCTTTGCGAGCGAAAACACCTGAAAGCCGCCCGAGTCCGTGAGAATGGGATGTGACCAGCCCGTAAACCGGTGCAGACCGCCCATTTCCTTTATGGCTTCGTCGCCCGTTCGAACGTGCAGATGATAGGTGTTGCACAGCATGACCTGACATCTTATATCTTCAAGGTCAAAAGCGGACAGACCGCCCTTTATTGCGGCACAGGTGGCAACGTTCATAAACCCCGGTGTCTGCACAACACCGTGGACCGTGTGAAATTCACCCCTGCGGGCAAATGAATTTTTCTTAAGAAGTTTATACACAAAATTACCTCAACTTTTCGGTATCTTTTATTGTCTGAATTATCAACTTTACTTCAATCTTAAAGATCTAAATCCTCAAGAGCTTCTTTTATACTGCTGTATCTTTTGTACCGTTCGGGGTGTTTTATCATTTCTTCACATTCTTTCATCGCCGCAATGGTTTCCTCATTCGGCACTTCGTAATCAAAAGGAATACCGTTTCGGGTAACGGTATTATGAAGAAAAATGTTAACGGCAGTTGACAGATCGAATCCCAAATTGTCAAAAATCTGCTGTGCTTTGTTTAAGTCGTCGGTATCTACTCTGATTTCAACAGTTGTCTCTTCTATGACACTAACATCCGAAAAATATTTTGTTACAAATTTTATTTGCGGACAATCAGACTATCAGCATCGCATCACCGAAGGAGAAGAAGCGATATTTCCGCTCGACTGCGATTTTGTAGGCGTTGAGTGTGTTCTCGCGACCGCAGAAGGCGGATACAAGCATAATAAGCGTGCTTTCGGGCAGGTGGAAGTTTGTTATAAGAGCGTCAATGCACTTGAACTTATAACCGGGATAGATAAATATGTTTGTCTCGTTTTTGCATGCGGGGACAAAGCCGTTTTCGTCACAGGCGGACTCAAGCGTTCTGCAGCAGGTTGTGCCGTTGCATATAATTCTGCCGCCGTTTTTCTTGGTTTCGTTAATGATATTCGCCGTTTCGGGAGAAATGGAATAGCTCTCGTAATGCATATTATGATCTTCGATATTTTCGGTTTTAACGGGACGGAATGTGCCAATGCCGACATGAAGAGTAATATATACAACTTTAACGCCCATTGCCTTTATCTTTTCGAGCAGCTCGGGGGTATAGTGAAGCCCGGCTGTCGGTGCGGCGGCAGAACCGTTTATTTTTGAATAGACGGTCTGGTAGCGTTCGCTGTCTTCGAGCTTATGTGTTATATAGTGCGGCAGGGGCATTTCTCCGATTTCTTCGAGGCGTTCGAGAAAAATGCCGTCATATGTAAATCTGACAAGGCGGTCGCCGTTATCGAGAACCTTTATGACCTCTCCCTTAATTTTGCCGTCACCGAAAGAAAAGGATGTGCCTTCCTTCGCGCGCTTGCCGGGCCCCGCAATGCACTCCCATACGTCATTGCCCTTATTATTGAGAAGCAGAAATTCGACATTTGCGCCGGTGTCCTCTTTTACGCCGTAAAGTCGGCAGGGCAGAACTCTTGAATTGTTGAGGACAAGGCAGTCACCGGGATTAAAATATTCGAGAATGTCATAAAAATGGCGGTGCTCGATTTCACCGGACTGTCTGCCTAAGACAAGCAGTCGTGAATGGTCTCTTTTTTTCGCGGGTTCCTGTGCGATTAATTCCTCGGGCAGGTCATAATAAAAATCACTTTTTTTCATAGTTTGCTCCGAATTTATTTTTATAATTTCATTTTATGTTTGACTTGAAGTCAAATAAATGATAGAATGTAGTATATTTTATCACAGTCAGCTTGCAGGTGCAACATATTTATCCTGTTTTCGGTAAAGTGATAAGGAGGTTATATAATGGACAAGCATTACAAAGTAGGTATAATCGGCGCTACCGGTATGGTCGGTCAGCGTTTTGTCACACTTCTTGCGGATCACCCGTGGTTTGAGCTCACCGCACTTGCCGCAAGCCCCCGTTCAGCCGGCAAAACATATGAAGATGCCCTCGGCGGCAGATGGGTTATGAAAACCGAGCTGCCCGAAAAGGTCAAGAAAATGACAGTTTACGACGCAACGGCAGATATAGAAAAAATCGCCTCTATGGTTGACTTCGTTTTCTGTGCCGTTGATATGTCAAAGGACGAGATAAGAGCGCTTGAGACCGCTTACGCAAAAGCGGAATGCCCCGTTGTGTCAAACAACAGCGCACACAGATTTACTCCCGATGTTCCCATGATTATCCCCGAGATTAACGACGCACACTTTGCTGTTATAGCGCATCAGAAAAAGCGTCTCGGCACAAAGAGAGGCTTTGTCGCCGTAAAGTCAAACTGCTCCCTTCAGAGCTATGTTCCAGCACTTTATCCGCTTGACGAAAAGTTCGGCGTAAAAGATGTTCTTGTATGCACATATCAGGCAATTTCGGGCGCGGGCAAAACATTCGAAAGATGGCCCGAGATTATAGATAACGTTATCCCCTACATAGGCGGAGAAGAAGAGAAGAGCGAAAAAGAGCCGCTTAAAATCTGGGGCAAGGTTGTCGACGGCGAGATAGTCCCCGCGACAGAGCCTCATTTCACGGCACAGTGCCTCAGAGTTCCGGTATCCGACGGCCACATGGCGGCTGTGTTTGTACGCTTTAAGAACAAGCCCACAAAAGAGCAGATTCTTGAAGTATGGAAAAACTTCTCCGGCAAGCCGCAGGAACTGAATCTCCCCCACGCGCCCAAGCAGTTCCTCAATTATTTCACGGAGGACAATATGCCTCAGACAAAGCTTCAGCGTGAGCTTGAGGGCGGCATGGCCGTTTCAATCGGCAGACTCAGAGAAGACACTCAGTATGACTACAAGTTCGTCTGCCTGTCACACAACACCTTAAGAGGTGCAGCCGGCGGTGCAGTGCTTGCAGCTGAGCTTCTGTGTGCCGAAGGGTATATTGAGCCGAAGGAATAACTTGTAATCAATTAGCAGTTAGCAATTTCGGAAGGCACTGTGTGTCTTGAATTTATAAAGCTTCGCAAGAGGTTAACATTATAAAAAACGGAAGGCTGTCCGTGTGGGCAGTCTCCTGTTTTTATTATGTTGGGTCATTTAAGCCGGGTTTTGGGTCGTCGGGTTTAACGGCGGCACGAAGGATAAGGCGTGCTTTCGAAACGCTTATTTACCCGTTGCCGTCTTTATCTTTGACTGATATACCGGTTGCCGATACATATACATCCGAAGCCGAAACCGATACGGCGAAAACAACAATTTTGTTGTCTGCGGTGTCGGTTGTTGCGTTACATGAAAGAATCTGCAGTTTTTGATAATCAAAAAAAAACACTTGCCAAACAGACGCGGTGATGATATAATCTGTCACGTTGCAAATGAAGCGACAGCATGTGCGTTTGTAGCTCAGGTTGATAGAGCAACTGCCTTCTAAGCAGTGGGTCAGGGGTTCGAGTCCCTTCAAGCGCGCCAATCAAGACAGTCCTTTTCGGGGCTGTTTTTTTGTTGCAATTTTTTGACAGCACAACAAAAGCGACTGCACCCACAGCCGCCTTTTTTACAAATCCATACAGTCCCATCAAATTACAAAGCCCAACTCCACACCTCGCACTCAAAACTCCACACTCCACTCTCCACACTCCACACTAAGCAAGCGGCGAAGCTTTACAATTCAAGTCCGCAGGACTTCCTTGTTTCCACGGTCCCCGACCCCTGACCCCCGGACCCTAATGCTATTGCTCCTTGCTCACTACACCTCAAGAAAGCTTCAGCGTACAATATGTTATGTATCCCGACGGGTACGCTTCATACAGCACACCTATTGTATCATCCGACAAAATACAGCACGAAGAATAGGCGAAAAAGTCGGAATTTTCGGCAAAATCACCGTATTTTGAGCTGTCTTTCAGGTAATATGACTTAACAAATTTTATTTTGTTGTCTTCAATATGACCGAGATAGAGCTTGCCGTCCGTTCGTGTATTGTCACGCCCGTTATGCCCCGTGGGGGTCACAAGCACCATATAATAGCCGTCGTTTTTGAGTCTGTCGGGCAGAACAAAGCTGTCGGGCAGCATCGCGACGCTGCGTTGACACTGCGGAGCGTAGACATCAACAGGCGAACATTTTTCGAAGGTTTCGCCGCCGTCGGACGAAATGCTGAGCGGTATTTTTCCGCCGCCCTTAGGTCTGCCGAAACAGTATATTTTGCCGTTCGGAGCTTCAACGAGCTGGCATTCGTCGATATTTTTGCAGTCGGGGTTCTTGCCCCGCCGCCATGTTTTGCCGTTGTCTTCACTTATGATAACTCCGGCTCTGTCAAGCGAATAGACAGGCACAACAAATCTGCCTTTTTGTTTTTCGAATTTAAGAACATTGCCGACACCGGGAGTAACGCCCAGAAATTCGCCGTCGGACTCATCCTTGATTGTGGGCGTTATATCATAGGGCTGAGTAAATGTCTTGCCGCCGTCATAGCTTTCGAGACGGTATACAAACGAAGTCAGACTGCAGCAGAAAGGCGCGGGAAGCGTTTCGACACAAAGCGTCTGCCCGTCGTCGTCAAGCATCTCCCACTTCTGCACAAAAACAGGCTCGCCGTCCTCAAATCTCTTTTTGCCGTCACTTAAGAATATATTGCCGACATAGACATCGCCGACACCGTCGTCAACGGGAACAAGCGGCGAAAATTTAGTAACATACTCGCCGTTTTTTCGGGCATAATACATATCGCCCATAGTTGAAAATGCGTATGCCGGGTTGTGGCGTTTCGGGACATAATATCTTGTCTTTTTGCCGAGAGGGTCATAGACAAAGCCGTCCTCACGCAGGGTATATATTTCGTCCTTGCGGTCTTTGCGTTTATTGAGCGGAGACAGCCCCGTGTGGAGCGCGAGATAATTTTTGCCATTTATGTTAACATATCCACTTCCCTTTTCGAGATAGCGGCGTTCGTGAAGCCCCTTACACTCTGGGTAAAAATCTATAAGCAGAACGATTTTTCCGGTCGGTGCTTCGGTCATAATCGGGTCAATGCAGAAAGCGGCGGAAATATCGGTATCCTTATATGTATATTTGCGGACAGGCGGAGAAAATATCGTCTTGAGCGGCTCGAAGGTTTTGCCACCGTCGTGGCTCAGACGCACACCGAGTTCGATTCTGCCCCAGTCTGTGCCGAATGCGGCCTTGTCGGCGGCGGCAACAACAGTACCGGCAAACTCACCGTTTTTGAGGGCGAGAATTGACGGAATACGGCAGTCGTGCATTCCCGAACAGCCGGAATAATCGTCTATGTACTTTTTGAAAAGCTTGTTTCTGTTGCCGAAAAAGACAGGGGTATCTTTAAGCACGGTAATTCACTCCGATTACAGTATGGTACTTTGGGGGCTTCACGGATTGCAGAAAGGGGCCGGGGACCGGGGGCCGGGGGGGCGGAAAACGAGAAGCAGTGGCCGGTATCCGGTATTCAGTGACCGGTGACCGGTAACCGAGGAAGGCACTGCGTGCCTTGGATTATATGGCTTCGCTATTTATAAACATATTAGGTGCAGCAGAACTCTGTTTTTTCACATTAAAAACCCGTGAAGAATTTTTCTTTATATATATTATCATAATTTCAAATGGCGTTCAAGCAATAATTTGTTGCATCTGCTTTTGCGGTGTGATAAAATACAGAAAGCAGGTTTTCCACAAATTTGTGTAAACAGAATACGGCTGAAATCAGGCGAAGCTTTATAATTAAAGGCACTTTGTGCCTTCCTTAGTCGCTGGTCACTGACCACCGGATACTGGATACTTAAACACAAATCACCTTAAAAACCAACAAATTCCAAAAAAAGGGGTCAACAAACCATGTCCGAACAGAAGGAATCAAAAAAGAATGTACTTCAGGCAATTAAATTCGCACTTATTTCCGCATCCGCCGGAATTATTCAGCTCGGCTCGTTCACACTTATGAGCGAGGTGCTTGTAAAGACGGATTTCATTCAGAATCTTATGAACAATCACGCAGGATTTGCGAAGATAATGGAGAACGAATACGGTCCCATGTACCTTATCGCTCTTATTCTCTCCGTTCTGTGGAACTTCACAATCAACAGAAAATACACATTCAAGTCCGCCGCAAATGTTCCGATTGCAATGCTTAAGGTATTCGGCTATTACCTCGTGTTCACGCCCATTTCAACAATTGCCGGCAACTATTTCACGGCGAAGTTCGCTTCATTCGCACCCATTGAATACATCGTTCTGATAATCACCATGCTCTGCAATATGATTACGGAATTCCTGTTCTGCAAATTTGTCGTTTACAGAAATCAGGAGAACACCGCAGTTCAGAAAGAGAAGAAATAATCATGAGATACGGCTGCTGTGTGGGGTTTGAACACCCTGAATACATAAAACTGCTCGCAGAGTCGGGCTATGACTACTTTGAAGCGAATTTTCAGAGAATTTCAAAATGCACCGACGAGGAATTTACCGCACTCAAAGACACCGTTAAAGAGTACGGCATAAAATGCGAAGCCGCGAACTGCTTTTTGCCCGGTGAATATAAGCTTCTGTCAAAGGACATGGATTTATCCCCTGTCATCGAGCTTATCGAGAACGGAATGAGAAAAGGCTCTGAGGTCGGACTTGAAACCGTCGTGTTCGGTTCGGGCGGAGCGAGAAGCCTTGTTGAAGGCGTTTCGTTTGCCGACGGCATAAAAAAGCTTGCCGCATTTCTGGGCGACATTGTGTCCCCCATTGCCGAAAAATACGGAATTACGGTCGCGACAGAGCCGCTGTGCAGGGATGAATGCAACATGATAAACACGGTTTCCGAAGGCGCGATGCTCGCAGTTATGTCGGGCAAAGACAACATAAAGACAATAGGTGACATTTATCACATGAAAAAAGCCGGCGATACACCGGACACGATAAGACTTCTGGGTGCATCGATTTGCCACGGTCATATCTCCTGCCCGTTCCCGATGGGCGATATGAAGCGTGTATATATGAAATCAGCGGATGAATATGACTATCGTTCGTTTATAGATGCACTTGAGGCGGTCGGCTGCAAACGCTGTTCGATTGAAGCAAGCACAAAGGATTTTATGACGGATGCGGCAGAGGCGATTAAGGTACTGAAAATGATATGAGCCCGAGCAATCGCGAGGGCATGTCGCGACGACGACGCAAGGAGGAGGAGCGAACCGCTGCGACGAGCTTTGCGAGGAGCAGCTGCCGCGACGAGGCGGCAAGCGTTTTGTAAAGCCGACCGCCTGATTTGGCAAGACTCGCTTGTCGTCGATGTTGTGGCACCGCCGGGTCGGATAGCGAGACGGCGGCAATATTGCCGTAAGAAGCGTAAGCGTATTACGGCGAGCATTGCACTGATAACTTCGAAGCCGCAGGCAGCCGCTCGGAATGCGACTTCCGATGCAACATACCGTCCCGTTCATACCATTTAAGCTAAGGAATGTCGCTGACGAACGGCTCAGCCCGCCGGTACGGCAAAGCCCGGCTACAACCGAAACCTCACATCTTGCGAAGCTTATATAATCCAAGACACACAGTGTCTTCCGACATTGTTAATTCTACATTCTTAATTCTTAATTGTTCAAAGCCTCGCCACTTTTGACGATGCATTCAACATTATTTAAAGACAATTTACCAAAGAAAGTGTATATACTGAAAAGGTAAATACTCATAAAAAAACGACACCCGGACGGACATCAATCCGAATCGGTGTCGTTTTATTATTGTTGTTTTGCCGAAAAAAACAAATGCCCTTTATCGATAAATTTACCGTCTGCGAAGCTTATACAATCCAAGACACGCAGTGTCTTCCGATGAACCTGTCAAGTTTTTTGGACAAATAAAGTTCGTAAAAAACTAACAGTTACGA
>CAVFUV010000079.1:0-9230 GCA_963625735.1 bacterium | reverse complement strand
AGTTCTCTCTCATCGGTCATCCGATATCGATTGTCCGTCTTGTGCTGGGCCTTCTGCCCATTGCGGCAATGCTCATTCCTTCCGGCACGATAAACTATGTTCTGCCGTTTGCCGAGCATCACACAAGCGTCGGATTTATTTCGATAATTCAGTTTATTTCCGACAAGGGACTTGACTTCGGACTGCTTACATCGCTTTTCGGCTCATCGATTGTCGGCAAGGCAATGATATTCTATGCACTTGCGCTTCTGGGTGTTGTCGGTGTCGCCGTTGTGTCATTGGTCGGCTGGATTCTTCTTACGCTGTCCTGCTCGCCTAAGGGGCATCAGAGGAACATTGTGTTCCCCATAATCGGCATGGTTTTCGCGACACTCGCTTTCGTGTCGTACGCGCTTATGGTGTCGTCACTCAACAAAGCGATACCCGATATTTTCAACGGAACGGTTATGCCGTGGGCTTACATTCTTGTAATGCTCCTGTTTGCGGCAATGATTGTAATAAACGTCATTTATAAGAAGAAAAACATTCAGGTAAAATACAAGGATGTTTCGGAACTTCTTCTTCCTTACAATGAACGCCCCTCAACCATAGCCAAAAACGCCGCCAAAGCCGAAACCGCAAAGGCTGAGTAAACAAAAAAATCTTAAAGGGGTCTCACATTTTGATGCGGGACCCTTATTTTTTGGCAGTGTGGAAGTAATTAGCAATTAGCAATGAATGAAAACGCCAAAGCGTTTTGAATTATATAGCTTCGCATCCTGCGGAGTTTAACTCCACACTCCACACTTCACACTCCACTCTCTGCGAGCTGTTTCATAGCAGCTTAAAATTATATGATAGACCATGTATTACTTTATCTGCCCCGTTTGTGGGAAAAATCTTGTTTGTGCCGGCAAAACATGCCGCTGCGAAAACAATCACAGCTTCGATATTTCAAAAGAAGGTCACATAAATCTGCTTCTCGGGAGCAGGTCATGCGACAATGTGGGCGACAGTGCCGAGATGGCTGTGTCACGACGCTCCTTTCTGTCAAAGGGGTATTTTGACACGCTGTCAGACGAGCTTGTAAAAATCGCTTCGGCACACGGTGATGTAAAGACCGTGCTTGACATTTGCTGCGGCGAGGGGCACTATTCCTCATTTTTCAAAAACGCCGTGCCGAATGCCGAGGTGCTCGGGTTTGACCTGTCCCGTGAAATGGTAAAGCGTGCGGCAAGAAAGAACAGAAATGTCGGCTACGCTGTCGCCAATATGACTTCGATTCCCGTTGCCGATAACTCAACCGATTTTGCGTTTCATCTTTTCGCTCCGTTTTATGAGAGCGAGTTTAACAGAATACTGTCCGATAACGGTATTCTTGTAAGTGTCATAGCGGGTGAAAAGCATCTCGCAGAGCTTAAAAATCTGCTGTACGACAAGCCGTATCTTAATGAAATAAAAGACCCGTCGTGCGGCAAAATGACACTTGTTCATGATTATGATGTCAGCGATACCGTGCATATGGGCTCGTCAGATGACATTAAATCACTGTTTATGATGACCCCGTATTTTTATCATACCCCGTCCGATGCAAAAGAAAGGCTTTTTGCAGAGAAAGAGCTTGATGTGACATTGTCCTTCCATATTTTTATATATCAGAAAACGAAAGGCGGTTAATTTATGCCCATAATTTTTGACAGCGACAAAAAAATCTTTAAGCTTGATACCCCTTCGTCGTCATATCTTTTTAAGATTTACGATGAAAATTACCTTGTTCATCTCTATTACGGTGCTTATATACCGGATTGCAACGGCTTTGACGGCTATGAAAAGCGTGATATGTTCGCGTCGTTCAGTGCGTCAAACTGCCATCTTGAGGAGACGAGCTTTTCGGCGGATGTCTATCCCTTTGAAATAGGGTGCAACGGCTGCGGTGATATGCGTATTTCCGCTCTGCAGATAAGAAACGCCGACGGCAACGCATCCACCGATGTACGCTATGTTTCTCACAAAATATATCCCGGAAAGCCCGCTCTTCCCGGACTTCCGGCTCTCTATGCAAACACCGATGACGAATGCACCACACTTGAAGTTGTGACACTCGATAAGGTAACGGGAGCGGAGGTTACATTAATTTATACGGTATTCGAAAAGCTCTCCGCCATGACCCGATCGGTTGTCGTCAAAAATACATCCGATAGAGCGTTTGAGATAGAAAAAGTGATGAGCTTTTGTATTGATATGCCCGGGGATGATTTTGATCTGCTCACTCTCTACGGCAGACACAACTGCGAAAGAAACCTTGAACGCAGACCGCTCTCGCACGGCTATCAGGGGATAGGCAGCCGCAGAGGCAGTTCCTCGGCACAGCAAAATCCGTTTATGGCTCTGCTCGGTCATAACGCAAATGAGGATACGGGCGACGCATACGGCTTCAATCTTGTTTATTCGTGCAATTATCTCGGTGAAATTGAAGTTGACTTTAACAATTCATCACGTGTCATGATGGGTATTAACCCCACCGATTTCGGCTGGACACTCGCACCGGGTGAGAGCTTCTATACACCCGAAGCTGTTATGGTCTATTCTTCCGAAGGTCTCGGCGGAATGAGTCGTACCTTCCATAGACTTTATAACAACAACCTTGTAAGAGGCAAATGGAAAAAGGCAAAGCGTCCGCTTCTTGTCAATAACTGGGAAGGCACGGGCATGAACTTTACCGATGAAAAGCTCCTCGACATCGCGCGCTGGGCAAAGGACACCGGTATAGAAATGCTTGTTATGGATGACGGCTGGTTCGGTCACCGTGACAATGACCGCTCATCCCTCGGCGACTGGTTTGTCAACAACAAGAAGTTCAAAAACGGCATGCACAGCTTTATAAACAGCGTTAAAGAAATGGGGCTTATGTTCGGTATCTGGTATGAGCCTGAGATGATTTCACCCGATTCCGAGATATACCGCAAGCATCCCGACTGGTGCATTCACTGCCCCGGGCGTGACCGCAGTGTCGGCAGACATCAGTGTGTTATGGATATGACACGTGCGGATGTAAGAGACTACCTCTTTAACATAATGAGCGATATTCTCGGCAACAATGATATTGATTATATAAAGTGGGACTTCAACCGCAACATAACCGAGGCGGGCTCGGCACTCCTGCCGCCCGAAAAGCAGAAGGAATTTTTCCACCGTTTCATTCTCGGTACATATGAGCTTATGGACCGCATTACCAAGGCGTTCCCGAATCTGCTGTTTGAAAACTGCTCCGGAGGCGGCGGACGCTATGACCCCGGTATGATGTATTATTCACCGCAGATCTGGTGCTCCGACAACACAGATGCACTCTCGAGAATTGACATTCAGTTCGGTTCGTCTCTGTGCTATCCGGCCTCCGTTCAGGGTGCGCATGTTTCAGCTTCAAGGCGTTCGTCGTATGAGACAAAACGCAATGTCGCCATGTGGGGCACATTCGGCTATGAGCTTGACCCTGCCAAAATCAGCGAGGAAGCGAGAAATGAGATAAAAGAGCAGATTGCCGATTATCACAAGTATTATAATGTAATTCATTACGGGGATTTCTACCGTATAATTTCCCCGTGGGATGATCCGTACAGATGTGCGTGGGAGTTTGTAAGTGAGGATAAAAAAGAGGCTCTGCTTACAATTCTCATCAAGTTCTCAAAACAGCGTCGTCTGTTCATTATTAAGCCTAAGGGACTTGACTCGAATAAAAAGTATCGCAATTCGTATGATAATTCCGTTCGTTCGGGCGCGTCGCTTATGAATGCGGGAATAAATCTGCATGATATGAAGAATGAGGACGGGTACTCGAGAGTAATATACTTTGAGGCTGTAGAATAAAAAGTGAAATTGGAAACTGTGATTCTTAATTAACAATTAACAATTAATAATTAATAATTAATAATGTCGGAAGATTATATAGCTCCTGCCTGTCGGCAGGGCATGTCGCAAAAGGTGGGCTTTTTCGGTGTTGGCGGGCTTTGACGACGGCGAAGCTTGAGCCTGCCTGCGGCAGGCTCAAGCCGGTCGGGGTTCCTGTCAGCCCGGTGGTTAGCTTCAGGAACAACCGACAGCAGGACCTCGGCGTCCATGAAAAAACACTACTTCAGTAAACCAACTCCACTCTCCACACTCCAAATTCAACTTTTGCGGAATGTTCCCTGTTAACTAAAAAAACTCCCCACAGTCATAACTGCAGGGGAGTTCTGTTTTTATGAGAATTAATTATTCTTCTTCAGCCGTGTCGTCTTCGGCGTCATTTTTGTTCTCGTCTGCAAGCACATTGAGAACCTCGGGACGCATGTTGAGATAAGCATTGTTGATTGACTTGGCGCAGACAACAGCGGAAACATTAAGCTTGCCCTCAATCCAGTGAACCGTTACCGACTGAAGTCCGCCGAGTGCGAATGTGAGATAAACCATAACATCGTCAAGGCTCTCCGCGGGAACCATACCCTTAAGCTCTTCGGACATAAGGTCCTCAAGTCTGTTGAATATGCGGCTCATGAGGCGTTCACCGTTTGATGAGGTTACAAACAGACGATAATACGACTTGTTCTTCTCAAGGAAAACAAGCACACGTGTTATAGCCTCTGTGGGGTCAAGAATAACATTGCGAATGCCGAGCTCACCGAGTAAATCGTCTATTGCTTCAAGCATGTTTGTCTGGATAGCGGCATACAGATCATATACATCAAGATAATGAGCATAAAATGTTCCGCGGGAAATATTCGCACGGGTAACAATATCCGTTACCGTTATTTTGTTCATGTCTTTTTCATTCAAAAGCTCTGCGAAAGCCGTCTTTATAAGCTGACGGGAACGCACGGCATTTTTATGAGACGATTTCTTTATCGGTGCCATGGTAATACTCCTTGTAAAATTTTATTTGTTGTTTTCTGCCTTTTTGGAATATTTTGCTTTGTATACAACACGCATAAGAAGGCTCTCTACCGTGTTGATGGGCTTCGAACCGTAAAGCATTGCCGCTGTGAATGCCTTGCAGCCCTTTTCCGTTACAAGCTCTACGGCCTTTGCTTCGTCCTCGTTCTTGCCGACGCATATAGCACCGTTGTGCTCGATGAGTACGGCGTCACGGCAGCCGAGCTTCCTGACAACCTTTTTGGCTGTCTTTTTGGAATTATCGGGGTCGTACTCTGCGTTTCTGAGAGTTACACCGACAATCTGAGCAAAGTCATCAAGGAAGGGTTTGATTGTAAGTCCGGTTCTGGATGCCTTAAGTGTCGCGTCTTCTTTTGAATGAATAACGGCGTTTACATCCTTACGCTTTTTGTAGACCTCGGCATGGAGCATAGCCGTGTCGGGGCATTTTGCGTCGGGATCAAGGGGCTTGCCGGTTTCAATGTCGATAGGTGTGATTTCACCTGTCTCGGCATTCTTCATCTCGGCTACACCGAAATCTCTTACGGAGTCATATTTGTCAAGGGTATCCTCCGCTGCTTCATACATAAATGTGTTTGAAATGTATGAGGTCAGTGACTCGAAACCGTCCGCGACCGAGTCTGTCATCTGAGTGTAGCGGCCAAGAAGTGCCTTTTTGCATACATCCTCAAGTGCCTTTGCAACCGTGAATGCTTCCTCTCTGCTTTCACCGAGGCACAGCGCACCGTGATGGAGCATGAGAACAGCCTTTGAGGAGGAACGTCTGAGTGCTTCGACAACACCGTTTCTCAGCTTCTTTGTGCCGGGCAGACCGTAGGACGCAACGGGGATATCAAGACCGATAACCTTCTTGTCCTCTTCGGGCAGGTCGTTAATGTCCATACCCGCAAGACCCGCAAGGGAAGCGTATGTCTGATGTGTGTGAATAACGAAATTGACATCGGGACGAAGCTGATAGCACTTTGCGTGGATGCCTTTTTCGGATGACGGTTTAATGTCGCCGTCATAGCTAAGATCCGCTATATTCACAACAACAATGTCTTTTTCCGTAAGTGACAGATAGTCTCTGCCGCTGGGTGTGATTGCGAAATGTGTATCGTCTATACGGCAGCTTACGTTGCCCCATGTACGCTGTATGAGACCCTCTTTAACAAGTTCCTTGCCGGCTTCGATAACATTCAGCTTTGCCTGTAACAATTCCATTATAATATCATCCCTTTGAAAAATCAATAAAGAAGTGTAAAACTGTTTAATATTCGCAGGACAAAAATTTATCCTATAACATGACCGTAGCGCACCGCCGATAATTTTAGCTTAACGACGGGTGCGCTCGATTGTTTATTATTGTGTCTTAAGCTGTTATCTGTATAAAAGTATACAGATTAAGCTTTAATTTTCCTTAACCGCAATGTGCGAGAAGACTCTGTCGAAGCGTGAAAGTGCGTCGTCGATTGTCTCGTCTGTGTATGCGGCGCTGGTGTAAAGACGTGAGCCTGCAAGTGTTACAAGACCTTCTGCCATGTAAGCCGCACCCATGTGTGTCATTTCGGTCTTTCTCTCGTTTGTTGCGGAGAGAACACCGGGGATAGTCCACGGCTTTGCCCAGTTGATGGAGAACTGGAGTGTGCCGACTGTCTCGAGGTGGCAGATTGAGCCCTGGTTGAATGCTACGAAGGGAAGGTGACGTCTCTCGATGATTTCGTTAAGACCCTTTGTGATTCTGTCGCCCATCTGACCTGCCTTCTGGCAAGCGTTTTCTCTTTCGATTGCTTCGAGGGTGAAGTAACCTGCCGCACATGAAAGCGGGTTAGCGGAAAGTGTGCCGCCGCAGAATGCCTTCTTGACCTTAACTGCACCGTCAAGACCTGCGCCGAGGTACTTCATGTATTCCTTCTTGCCGCCTACGCCGCCGGCTCCGGGATAACCGCCTGCGATAACCTTGCCGAATACGGTAAGGTCGGGTGAGCAGCCGAAGTAGCCCTGTGCACCTGCCATACCGACACGGAAGC
The DNA here is from genome assembly GCA_963625735.1 of bacterium. Classification (GTDB taxonomy): domain Bacteria; phylum Bacillota; class Clostridia; order Oscillospirales; family Acutalibacteraceae; genus RUG806. The sequence continues at coordinate 2,316 of CAVFUV010000079.1, read as the reverse complement.
CTGTAACAACCTCATCGAATATAAGCAGTGCGCCGTACTTGCGGCAAAGTCTTTCAACACCCTTGCAGAAGTTGATGTCAACGGGACGAGAACCGCTCTCGGGACCAATTGCCTCAAGATATACGGCAGCTGTGCCGCCTCTTACGAGGTTAAGACGAAGTACTCTTTCGAGTGAATCGAGATCACCCGGGAAGAACTCCTGTGTATCTCTCATTATTCTTGCGGGAACGCCGTTTGCCTGTGTAAACTTTGTTCCGGGGATTCTTATGCCGTAACCGAGCTGATCGCTCCAGCCGTGATAAGCGCCGCCCATCTTGACGATGTTCTTCTTCTTTGTTGCAAGACGTGCGATACGTGCCGCGAGCATGCAGCCTTCCGTACCGGACTGAAGCATACGGAACATGTCGATGGTTTCCATTGAATCGTGAACCTTCTTGGCGAGCTTGTACTCAAACTCGTGGAAAAGTCCCGTTGAAGGACCGCATGTGTTAAGAAGGTCGATAACCTGCTCTCTTACTTCCGGGGGGTTGGAGCCGAGAACCGTGGGGCCGCCCGCCTGAAGGAAGTCATAGTATACGTTGCCGTCTATATCGTGAAGATGGCAGCCCTCAGCCGCTGTAAATACGAGCGGGAAGGGATAGTTGAACGCGAGGTTGTGCTGTACGCCGCCGGGGATAATCTGCTTTGCCTGCTCGATCATAGCCTTTGACTTCTGGCATTTTGCCTCGAAATAGTTCTTTTCGTAGTCGGCAAGAGCATCGGGTGTAATTGTGTATATGGGCTTTTTGATAAGCTCGTCAAGCTTGCGGTTTACCTCGGCCGCATCCGGATAATTTGAGATTGCAAATCTTGTATCCACTTTAAAAGTGCCTCCTTGCAAATATTTTCGTTACTATTTTAACACACGCAAAATGTGGATACAAGTACAATTTTTTTTACTTTTGTACTATAATCGTACACTTTACCGTATCAATCCGACATTCGCATCCCAAATGTCCGAAATTTATTGTCACACCGTAAAAAATATCTCTGTTAATCATGACAAAATTGTGCTAACAAAACAAATGTTGTATTGTCATATCCCAAATTAGTCGCAAATTATTGAAATTTGCAATTTCGTTGTGTTATACTTTACCATGTAATGGTATGAAAATGTTGAATGGTAATTATCCGGGAGCGAGCGTATGGTTTTGAAATCAAGAAAAATCAATCTGCTTTTTTATGATTTTGTTCTGTTTACGGCGGTGTATGCGATATCACTGCTTTTCGGGACAAGCGATTCACTCAGAATGCCGGATTTTATTTCACTTCGATTTATTGTTGTTTTTTTCTGCTTTACGGCGGTTGTAACCTTCGGTTTCAGAATACTGTTCAAGGTCTATCGCAGTATATGGCGGTATGCTTCCGCAAAAACCTATATAAGACTTGTATTGTCCGATTTGTGCGGATTTATTGTTGTGTTCGGTGCAAGGTTTGTCATAAGACCGCTTAATATGGGCTTCGGTGTTACGGCGATGATTTTTGCCCTGAATTGCCTTGCCGCCATGTCGATGCGATTTATGTATCAGATACTCTATGCCCGGTCAAATGCCGCAGACAAAACAACAGACGACAGGGAACACCTTATAAAAATCGCCGTTATAGGTGCCGGGAATATCGGTGCGTCGCTTGCCGATGAGCTCAGCCGAAATCCTCAGGCGCACTATAAACCTATCTGCTTTGTCGATGTTGACAGAAAGAAAACCGGTCAAAGCCTAAACGGACTTCCGATTCTCTACGAGGACGAAAACATAGTCGAAACAATAAAAAGGATGCCGGTACAGGAAATTGTAATTGCAATGCCCGATACCGACGGCGAAAAAAGACAGCGTCTTTATGACCTCTATATTCAGACCGGCTGTAAGGTAAAAATATACGGTTATCCTCTCGGCAATAACGAAAACGGCGACAGACGCAGATCTCTTCGTGAATTGTCAATTGAGGACCTGCTCTCAAGAGACAGCATCAAACTTAATAATGTGCATTCCGCCGAGTTCTACAAAGACAAAACCGTTCTCATTACGGGTGGCGGCGGTTCGATAGGATCGGAGCTGTGCCGTCAGATTGCAAAGCTCTCTCCAAAAAAAATTGTTATTTTCGATATATATGAAAACGGTGCGTATGATATTCAGCAGGAGCTTGTAAGAAAATACGGCGACAGACTGTCACTTGAAGTCATTATAGGTTCGGTTCGTGATGAAAAACGTCTTGATGCGGTTTTTGCCGCAATCCGTCCGGATGTCGTTCTTCATGCCGCCGCACATAAGCATGTTAAAA
>CAVFUV010000078.1:0-9332 GCA_963625735.1 bacterium | reverse complement strand
ATATAAATCAAGTCCGCAGGACTTCCTTAGTCACTGGTCACTGGCCACTGGATACTGGCCACTACCTACCACTGCTCCTTGCTCACATCTACTATTTACTCTAATATAAATTTTCTTTGTTAGGATGATAACTGCAATGAACAGCTGTGCAATAATCCTCGCCGGCGGGGACGGGACAAGAATGCATTCCGAAAAGCCGAAAACAATGGCCGAAATTCTTTTCAGACCGATGATAGACAGAGTAACCGATGCCGCCACAGGTGCCGGAATAGACGACATTTGCGTTGTCACCGGCTACAAGGCCGATTTGCTCGAAGAACACCTTAAGGGCAGGGCACAGACAGTGCATCAGAGCGAGCGTCTCGGCACGGGTCACGCCGTTATGCAGGCGACAGACTTCATAAAAAGCCACTCGGGCGGTCATGTGCTTATACTGAACGGCGACGCTCCGTTTATCGATTCAAAGACAATTGCCGATGCCGAAAATTACCTTACGAAAAACGGCTTTGTACAGACGGTTATTTCCGCCAAGGTCGACAACCCCACAGGCTACGGCAGAATTGTGCGTGACAAGAACGAAAATTTTGTCGCGATAGTCGAGGAAGCCTCCGCCGACGCAAAGACCAAGAAGATAAAAGAGATAAATTCCGGCGCCATGTGGTTTGACGCCGACACACTTCTTAATCTTCTGGGGCTTATCACAAACGACAATTCAAAGGGTGAATATTATCTGACCGACACCGTTGACATTGCCATAAAGCAGGGGCTCAGGGTCGGTGCGTTCACCGCCGATAATGCCGATGCCGTACTCGGTGCAAACTCAAGATATCAGCTGTGGGAGCTTAACGAGCTTTTACGCAACAAGGTTATAAATTCACTCATGGACAAGGGTGTGTCCATCCCCTGTCGTGACGGAATTATGATAGACAACGATGCAGAGATCGGTGAAGATACAGTTATTCTGCCCGGCACGATTATCAGGCACGGATGCAGAATAGGCAAAAACTGCGTCATAGGGCCTAACAGTGTGCTGTTTGAAACCACAGTCGGCGACAACTGCACGCTCAACAGTGTTCAGGCGGAACAGGCGACAGTCTGCGACAACGCGAATTTAGGGCCGTTTGTGCATCTTCGTCCCGGCGCCGTGATTGGCGAATATTCGCACTGCGGCAACTTTACGGAGATTAAAAATTCCGTTATCGGTCACCATACGAGCGTGTCGCATCTTACATACGTCGGCGACTCGGATGTCGGCAACGGCGTAAATTTCGGGTGCGGATGCGTTACCGTCAACTTTAACGGAAAAGACAAGAACCGCTGTGTAATCGGCGATGACGCATTTATAGGATGCAACACAAATCTTGTAGCCCCCGTAAAAATCGGCGACAGGGCGTTCACTGCGGCAGGCAGCACAATCACCGAGGATGTCCCCGCCGACGCGCTGTCAATCGCAAGAGAAAGACAGACGAATAAAGACGGATGGGTGGAGAAAAAGAAGCCGTACAGGGCGAAAAAATACTAAAAAGGGGCCGGGGGGCAGGTGCCGGGGGCCAGTGGTCAGTATCCGGTATCCGGTATCCAGTATCCAGTATTCGGTATCCAGTGGCCAGTGACCAGTGACTAAGGAAGTCCTGCGGACTTGATTTATATAGCTTCGCAGAAGTTAAGGTTAGACAAAAAAGCAGTAAGTTAATCATCTGCGGAGCTTTATAATCCAAAACGCTTTGGCGTTTTCCGACATTATGCATTATGCATGCTACATTCTACATTACATTCAGCATTAAGTAAGCAAAAAGGGTAAAATCTTATGTCATTTTTCAGAAAAAGAACCGAGCCGTCGAACATTGCCGTCGGCAAACCGGAATTTATTATTGCGGGGCTCGGAAACCCCGGCAAGGATTATGAATATTCAAGGCACAACGCAGGTTTTCTGTGCATTGATATGCTGTGCAATGAGTATAAATTTTCAGTCGACAGATTAAAATACAAGGCTCTTATCGGCACTGTGCAGATTGAAGGGCACAACTGCCTTGTAATGAAGCCGCAGACATATATGAACAACTCGGGCGAAGCCATAAAAGAGGCGGCGGATTTCTATAAAATCCCTCCCGAAAGGGTTATTGTAATATTCGATGACATTTCACTCGCAACGGGCACTCTGCGTATCAGGACAAAGGGCTCTGCGGGCGGTCATAACGGAATTAAAAGCATAATATGGCAGTTAAATTCCGATCAGTTTCCGCGTCTTAAAATAGGTGTCGGCGACAGAAAAGACAAGGACACCGACCTTAAGGACTACGTCCTCGGCAAATTCTCAAAAGAAGACATTGCCACACTCAAAGAAACCATGACCCGCGCCGTAAAAGCCGTGGCGCTTATGGTGCAGGGGGAAACAGCGGAAGCGATGAACAAATACAACGGAAACAATTAATAATTAATAATTAACAATTAACAATGAAGGAAAACGCTTTGCGTTTTGGATTATAAAGCTCCGCTGACAATTAACTTACCGTTTTTTATCGGACTTTATTTTCTGCGAAGCTTTGTAATTTAAGGCACTTTGTGCCTTCCTTAGCCTCTGGCCACCGGATACTGGCCACTACCTACCACTGCTCCTTGCTCCTTGCTAACTTTTATCACGAGGTAAGCATATGTCTTGTTATTCCAAGGTTTTCTCGTCCTCGCCCGAATTTAATTCGATAAGGGACGACATAAACAGAAACGCTTTTCCGTTCGGCGTGCTCGGTGTGCCGCCCGCGCCTAAAGCGATGATGATACACACTCTGTGTCAGGAATCTGACCGCAGGGCCGTTATTGTCGTGCCCGATGAAAGCACGGCGATGAAGCTGTCTGCGGATTTATCTGTTTTCGGCACGGAGTCGGCAATATATCCCGCAAGAGATTTCAATTTTCAGAGCGTGAAAGCATCTTCAAGCGAGTATGAACAGAAACGCATCGGCGCCCTGTCACGCTTTACGGACAGAAAGTGCAGTGTACTTATCTGCTCGGCTGAAGCGGCGGTTCAGTATACCGTGCCGCCCGATGTTCTGAAAAAGAAAATATTCACCGTGTCCCCCGGTTCGGAAATGTCAACCGATGAATTAAGAGAAAAGCTCGTCTGTGCAGGCTACACCTTCACCGAAATGGTTGAGGGCGCGGGGCAGTTTTCCGTCAGGGGCGGCATTGTCGACATTTTCCCCGCTAACTCCGAAAACCCCATAAGAATTGAATTCTGGGGCGATGAAGTCGACACCGTGTCGGAATTTGATGTTATCGAGCAGAGACGCACAAACAATATCGACAGCATAGATATACCCCCGTGCGGCGAGGTTATTTTCGATACCCCCGAGGAGCTTGCCGATAAGCTTTCGTCCATGGCAAAGGCCGCGAGAGGCAAAAACGCACCCACCGTCAAAGAATGGCTTAACCGTGACGCCGAGCTTTTAAGGGCCAACCTGCCGACAGAGGGCAAAGACAGATATATTCCGCTTGTTTTCCCCGAAGGGTCAAGCGTGTTCTCTTATATTGACGACGCGTTTCTGATTATATGCGATTCGTCCGCCGTCAAAGAGCGTGCAGAGAGTGCCGAAAAGCTTCTGAATGAAGAGATAAAGGAGCTTTTTGTCGACGGGCTTCTGTGCAAAGGGCTTGACAGGTTCATGCTGACACAGACGGAGCTTTTCGGAGAATACAAAAAGCACGCCACAATTTATATAGACAATTTCGCACGCGGCTCTTTTGACACACCGGTTAAGGATTTAATCAACTACAAGATAGTTCAGGGGTCCCGCTGGGAGGGGGCGTATGATGTTCTGGTGGAGGATGTCTCCCCTCTTATCAAGAAAAAATATTCCATTGCGGTCTTTGCCGGCACAGAGAAAGCGGCACAGAGTCTTTTTGACGAACTGACCGAGGATGAAGTCCCGGCTATTTTCTGCAAAGCACCGCCGAAATTCTTTCAGCCCGGTTATATTCACGTTCTGACGGATACACTCTCCGCCGGAATTGACTTCCCTGCCGCAAAATTCACCGCCGTTTCATACGGCAGATATGTTCATAACGCCAATAAGCACGCCATTCGCAAAAAGAAAAATCCGAACGGATTCAACTCCCTTGAGGAGCTTAAAAAGGGCGATTATGTCGTTCACGCAACATCGGGTATCGGCATTTTCGACGGCATCGAAAAGGTGCGAATGGAAGGCGTCACAAAAGACTATATCAAGATAAAGTACGCCAAGGGCGATGTTCTGTATGTGCCCGTTACAAAGCTTGAGCTTGTTTCAAAATATATCGGCCCGCACGAGGAAGACGGCAGCAGAACCGTTAAAATAAACCGCCTGGGTTCGGGCGACTGGGAGAAAACAAAGACAAAGGTACGCACCGCCGTAAAGGACATTGCGGCACAGCTTCTTAAGCTCTATGCCGTGCGTCAGGCACAGCCGGGCTTTGCGTTTTCGCCCGATATAGACATGCAGCACGACTTTGAAACCCGTTTTGAATATGAAGAGACGGACGATCAGCTTCGCTGTATCAACGAAATCAAAAACGACATGGAAAAGCACTGCCCCATGGACAGAATACTGTGCGGCGACGTGGGCTTCGGCAAAACAGAAGTTGCCCTGAGGGCGGCTTTCAAGTGCATCTGCGACGGCAAACAGGTGGCAATACTTGTTCCGACCACTATTCTCGCTTTTCAGCATTATAACACGATTCTGCACCGCTTTGACGGATTCCCGATAAAAGCGGAAATGCTCTGCCGTTTCAGAACGCCGACGGAGCAGAAACAGATTCTGAAGGATGTCCGGTCCGGCAAGATTGATATTATAACCGGCACACACAGAATAATTTCAAATGATGTTAACTTTAAGGATTTAGGGCTTCTTATAGTCGACGAGGAACAGCGTTTCGGCGTCGCGCAGAAAGAGAAGCTCAAAGAAAAATTCCCGAATGTAGATGTGCTTACGATTTCGGCGACACCCATACCCAGAACACTCAATTTCGCCATGATGGGACTGCGTGATTTGTCGGTAATAGAAGAAGCGCCGCTTGACAGATATCCCATTCAGACCTATGTCATAGAGCATGACCCGGGGCTTATTCATCAGGCGATTTCAAAGGAATTAAGGCGTGGCGGACAGGTTTATTATCTTCATAATAAGGTTGAGGATATTGAAGAGTGCGCCGCAGATATTCAGAAAATGTTCCCGGATGCAAAAATCGGCATCGGTCACGGCAAGATGAGCGAACAGCAGTTAAGTGACGTGTGGAAAAAGCTGACCGAAGGCGACATTGACATACTTGTATGCACAACCATTATAGAAACGGGCGTTGATGTTCCGAACTGCAACACGCTTATAGTCGAAAACGCCAACAGAATGGGTCTTGCACAGCTGCATCAGCTGAGAGGGCGTGTGGGGCGTTCGTCCCGCCGTGCGTCGGCATATCTTACCTATCAGAAGGATAAACAGCTGTCGGAGATTGCGACAAAGCGTCTTGAAACGATAAGAGAATTTACACAGTTCGGTGCGGGCTTCAAAATCGCCATGCGTGACCTTGAAATAAGAGGTGCGGGCGATATGCTCGGTGCTCAGCAGCACGGTCACATGGCATCGGTCGGTTATGATATGTATGTCGAGCTTCTAAACGAAGAGGTCGCGAAGCTCAAGAGCACCGACGAAAAGCCGTATGTTCCAAAAAAGGACTGCCTTATCGATATTCAGATTGACGCGCATATCCCCGATGAATATATAAGAGATTATTCTCAGCGAATCGCAATTTACAAGAGAATTGCGGACATTCACAACGAAAGCGACATGCTCGATGTCACGGATGAGCTTATTGACCGTTACGGTGACCCTCCAAAGAGCGTTCAGGGACTTATGAAGGTCGCGCTTATGAAAAATTCGGCTGCCGACAAGGGTATTTATGAGATTACGCAGAGAGGCAAAAGCCTTATTCTGTTTACGAAATTCATTGACAAAGACATTCTTACACGACTTTCGGTATTAAGAGGCAGAGTTTCGGCAAACGGCTCGGCAAAACCGTATTACAGTGTTACCCTTGCCAACGGACAGACACCCATTGAGTGCCTTACGGTTATAATCAAGCTTTTAACGCAAGAAAAAGAGTAAATCTCCAAAGGAGAATGCATGTGAAAAGACCCGGTGCGGTATTCGGCTTTGCGGTTCTTATAACAACAATAAGCGTTATGTTTCTTTCGGACATAGCGGCTTATGCCGTGTGTGCCGTGTCGGGTATCATAGGGGTTATCGCCGCCGTACTGAAGAAGAAACCGCTCAGAAATGCGGCTGTCACGGTATGTGCGGCTTCGTGCCTGGCGTTTCTCTCGTTTTCGCTGATGTTGAATTTCGGCTATAATTCCGTAAAAGAGCTTGCCGGAAAAACATATAATATCACGGGAGCCGCGGAGGACTTCCCCACGCTTTCGGGCGATTATACCACCCTTACAATCAAAAACTGCACGGCAAACGGCACTAAGCTAAACTGTAATATCACGCTTTACGGCAAGGAGCTTGCGGACATTCACCCGGGCGACACCGTCACGCTGAAAAACGCCGAGCTTAGCGGCAAAAAGAAAAATAACAATCCGTTTTTCTATCACTCGATTTCAAAAAAGTCATATTTTAACATATTTTCGACCGGAGACATAACGATAACACCGGGCAGCCGTTCGGGACTTTTTTACGGCATAAAAAAACTTCGCAGATTCTGCACGGCTAAAATAAAAACGGCAATGTCGACTGAGACTTTTCCGCTTGCCGCCGCACTTTTTACGGGGGATCAATCATATTTTTCGTCGGAGTTTTCGGGCAATCTGAGAACCGCAGGGGCGTCGCATCTGTTTGCGGTGTCGGGCATGCATCTGGCTCTGTGGACCTCGATTCTGTTCGGCACGGGCAGTTCAAGACTGCGTTCAAACAGAGTTTTAAGCTTCTTCGGAATAATTTTCGTTCTGTTTTTCATACTGTTCACAGGCAAAAGCCCGTCGGTGATAAGAGCCGGAATCATGCTTATAATTTCTTTTGTCGGCAACATTTTAGGGCGGCGAGCGGACGGCATGAACTCTTTGGGAATTGCGACCGCAATAAGCGTTCTTGTAAATCCGTTTACAGCCGGCAATGTTTCGTTTTTGCTCTCAACCGGTGCTACGGCGGCGATAATCTCGGCACAGCCGCTGACCGAAAAACGCACGGGGTACGATTATTCCATACTCAAAAGCATAGGCTCATTTTTATATGAATCGTTTGTGATTTCCACGGCGGTGACGATTTTCACACTGCCGATTGTGATATATTTCTTTTCGAGTGCGTCACTTTTAAGCGGCATTTCAACAGTCATCTGTACAATACCGGCGGAAGGCACAATGCTCGCCGCACTTCTGGGAGTCCTGTTCCCGGCGGGGTCAACTCTCGGCGGATTCTCGTTTTTCATAGCGGAAAAATGCTGTAAATTCATTCTTGCTTATGCGACATTTGCGGCAAAGCTCGATTATTTTGTGTTCCCGATTTCTTCCGTTTTCGCTCTGCTTGCGAGTGTGATAATTCTTGCCTCTGCCGTTACGGTTGCGATTATCACACATAAAAATTCAAAGGCTATTATGGCGGCGGTGTCCGCCTCGGCGAGTGTATTTTTAGCGGTGTCGATTTTGGCAACGGCGTTTACGGTGCCGACTACGAGTATATATATTCCCGGCGAAAAAAGCGCGGATATTCTGATAAGCGCAAACGGGGGCAGAAGCACGGTAATTATCGGCGGCGGCAACACGTCCTCCGCTTATGACATAAAGTCACAGATGGCATCAAACGGACAGACCGGGTGCGACCTGCTGATATTCCCCAAAGGCGTGCGAAAGACCGCAGACGACGAAACGAATTTTTCACCGAAGAAAATTCTGCTGTCGGACGGCACTTTTGATGGGGACGAGACCAACACGAAAAACACGAAAATAACATACGATTTAGGGCAGGGCGAACAGCTGATTTACACAAATGACGACAGCTTTTGCGGCTGTCTGCTGACATCCGACAATATAAAAATCGGTATTGTTCTGTCGGGGGCTGACAGTGTCATGCCGGACGAATATCTTAACACGGATACATTGATTTTCAGAAAAAAGCCACCCGAAAGCGTTAAAGACTATACGGGCAAAAGAATATATCTTACTTCAAATTCCGCCGTGACCGAGAATGACATAAAGGTCACGGACACGGACTCGGTTTTAATAACACTAAAGGGAGAGTAGCACCATGCCGATTATTACAAGCGAATCGGAGATATCAAGGCTGATAAAAAACGGCACAGGCAAAAATGTGTGGTTTATTTTCGGCGACGATGATTTTCTTAAGGAAATGTTCTGCGAAAAGCTTATAAAATCGGTGCTTGACGACTCTTTAAGGGTGTTTAATCTGCACACCTTCAACGATGACGAAAACGATCTTGACGACATTTTCGCCTGTGCGGAAACAATGCCAATGATGAGCGAAAAGTGCGTTGTGCTTGTACGAAATTACCCTCTCTCCAAACTCAAAAAAGAAAAGCTCGAGCAGCTTGAACAGGGACTTCGGACGAATCCCGATACCGCTCTGCTTATTTTCTATTTTAACACAATAGATATTGAGAGCGGCAGAAACGGGCCGTCTAAAACCGCATGGAAAAACGACACGCCGAAATGGAACGAGATTATAAAAATCGTCGAAAAATACGGCACTGTCGCCAGAATTGACAGACGAACCCCCGTACAGCTGGCAAAATCGCTTGTGACAAAGGCAAAAAATTACGGCACAAGCATATCGGTCGATGATGCCGTTTATCTTGTCGAGAAGGTCGGTGGCGATATTCAGACGGTCACAAACGAGTTTTCAAAGCTGTGCGCGTTTGCCGACGGCAAGCCGATTACAAAAGAAATGATTGACTCGGTATGCACAAACAGTGTTGAAGCGTCAATTTACGGCATAAGCGACTCGATATTGTCGGGCGATGTCGAAAACGCTTACAGAGTCGCAAAGGAAATTTTACGCAGAAAAGCACCGACAGAGTTTATTCTGGGCACAATGGCAAGCGCGTTTGTGAATGCGTACAGATATAAGCTGGCATTAAACTATGACGGCAATATACGTGATATAGAAAATGCGTACGGCGTAAAGGGTCTCGGTATGTCGTCGGGTGTCGTGCGAAAAATCAGGCTGTCGTCAATCAAGAAATGCATTGATATTCTTCAGGAGACCGACACAAAGGCAAAGTCATTTTCAACCGATGATGAAATTCTGCTGACAGAGCTTATTGCAAAGCTTGCGTTCAGCATAAAATAGAGG
>CAVFUV010000077.1:0-9398 GCA_963625735.1 bacterium | reverse complement strand
CCGATATGAAAATGCTGAAACAGGTTGACGAGGCGTTAAAACTTATTATAATGATAACAAAGCTTTTGCCGGACAGGAGCGGAGAAAATGAGTAAAATACAGATCTGTATATTCCACACGGGTCGTGTGCGTGTTGATAAAGCCATACCTCTTCACGAGAAAAATCCTTTGGCTCTCACGGGGCTTTTCAGAAGCAGGAAAAACAGAATGATTCTGCCGGTGTCCGCTTATCTAATAAAGCATCCGAGCGGTAATATTCTGATTGATACCGGGTGGGACACAAAATACGCCTACAAAAAACCGAAACAGCTTTTCGGCATGGTAAACCGGGTCAGCAGTCCCATTATAAAACCCGATGAGGGCATAGACAGCAAGCTTAAATCCGTCGGACTTGCGGCGGGTGATATATCGCATATTTTTATCAGTCATATGGATTTTGACCACACAAGCGGACTTCGTCTTGTTAAAGATGCGGTGGACATTCGCACATCAAAAGAGGAGTGGACGGCATGCGATAAGCTAAGCTTTCGATATGTCGATACATGGAGCGGAATATGCGACGTAAAAACATTTGAGTATGCAGACAGCGGCGTTGGTCCTTTCGGCAGAAGCTATGATGTTTTCGGTGACGGCACAGTTTTGCTTGTGCATACCCCGGGGCACAGCCGCGGACTTTTCAGCGTGCTGATTAAGGGCGACGACGGATATGTTGTTCTCGGCAGCGATGCGGCATATGTTTCCGACAATTTTACAAGGCGTATAATTCCCGGGTTTTCCGTTAATAACGAGTGGTGCGAACAATCCCTTGACTGGCTTATAAAGTGCAGAAATGACCCCGCTTGCAAGGGCGTTTTCGTAAATCATGACCCCGATATAAAAGAACAGATTCTGGAGGTTGAATACAATGGAAATTCTTGAAATCATGAAAGAGAGACACAGCGTTCGGCAGTATCTTGACAAAGAAATTGAACCCGAAAAGCAGAGCGAATTAAACGAGCTTGTTTCAAAAATCAACAGTGAAAATAATCTTCACATTCAGATTTTTTATAACGAGCCCGGTTGCTTTTCTGCGTCAATCGCCCATTACGGCAGTTTTAAGGGTGTCAACAACTATATAGCCCTTGTCGGCAAAAAATCACCGAAGCTTGACGAAACTCTCGGCTTTTACGGGGAAATGATTGTGCTGAAAGCACAGGAGCTCGGTCTTAACACCTGCTGGGTCGCGCTCAATCACGGCAAAAGCGCCGCTGTAATAAACAAAGGCGAAAAGCTCGTGTGCGTTATATCTCTCGGCTACGGCGCAAATAAGGGTGTTCCCCACAAAAGCAAGTCGGTTAACGATGTCAGCAATTATAAAACCGGTATGCCCGATTGGTTCTTAAACGGTATAGAAGCTGCCCTGCTTGCCCCGACTGCCGTAAATCAGCAGAGATTTTATTTTGAGTATCGGTCGGACGGCTTTGTAAAGGCGTCCTCAAGTCTTGGTATCTACACCAGGCTCGATCTGGGTATAGCGAAATATCATTTTGAAGCCGTTTCCGGCAAAACAACCGAGTAAATTCAGTTTTTCTTAAATTTTCTTTTTGTCCTTGACCGGAGCTGTGTTTTCATTTATTATATCTGTGAGCGGTTAAACCGCACAAAGGAGAAAGAAAAATGGAGCATATAGCTTATATTAAAACAAAACCGGTATTAAGCGGCAAGGAGTCCACACCCGACGGCGCAATTACCGGCAACGGCGATTTGTCGTGTATTCTCGGCAACAGCCCTAAAGGATTAAGACTTTATATTGCCAAAAGCGACCTGTGGCTTATAAGAGAAATGCCCGGCCCCAAGGGGATGAAGCCCCTGTGCAATATCGACATTGATGTGCCGCAAGATATGTACGCCAACTACTATGTCGAGCAGGATATGGACAAGGCGGAAATTCGCTGTCTTTTCAGAAACGCGACAAAAAGAATGCTTATTACTGTCCGTATTCACAAGACCGAAAATTCCGGTACAGTTGAAATCTCGGGCAACTACGGCGAGACACCCGTAGCAATTCTGCCGCCCGATGAAGCGAGCGAAGAGACCGTTGACGCATTTAGTGACGGTGACATATGCGTGTCGGGCAGAAAGTTTCTGAAAGATGACGAAATTCTGCTTGATACACTCGGCTACTGCGCACTTAAAAAAGTGTCCGATAACAGATATTATTTCTGTGCCGCAACAAACTTCGATGTTGAAAAACCGAAAGAGTATGTCCTCGATATGGCAAGGAATATCACCGAAGACAGATGTGCGGAGCTTAAAAAACAGCATGCCGAGGCGTGGCGTGAATTCTGGAATAAATCTTCATTCAGGCTCTCGGATGAGCTGCTCGAAAACTGGTGGTACGCTTCAGTCTATCTTATGGCAGTCTGCTCGGGCAATACAAAATTCCCGCCCGGACTGTATGCAAACTTTATTACAAAAGAGAACATAAACTGGGCGAGTGACTATCACCTTAACTATAACTATCAGGGGCCTTTTTACGGTGCGTGCATAACAAACCATGATGAGTTTACGGACGGCTATCATGTGCCGCTTGAGCAGTTTGTGCCCAAAGGACAGCGGGACGCCCAAAAGCTTAACTGCGGCGGTGTATTTTTCCCTGTCGGCATATTGCCGTTCGGTATATATTCCGAGTATACCCCCGGTATAAAATTCCCGTTTGAGCGTCTGTCGCTCGGTCAGAAGAGCAACGCGATTCACGCCGCCGATATTCTTGCGTTCAGATGGAAATATACCCGTGATAAAGAGTATGCACGTGAGCACGCCTATCCGTTTATAAAAGAGTGCCTTAAATTTTTTGAGGACTATGCGGTGTTTGAGGACGGCCGCTTCTCGATAAAGAAGGATGCCGCACACGAAGTGCCGTATTACGCCGATGATTTTGATGAGAAAAAATACGAGCTTTATATAAACGACACAAACAACCTTGTAACTCTCGGTATGCTTCGTCTGGGGCTTGAGAGTGCAATCGATATGGCAAATGCACTTGATGTTGACCGTGACAGAGTTGAAATGTGGCAGTTTATGCTCGATCATCTCACGCCCTTCCCGACATTCATAAGACATTTTCAGAGGGTTTTCAGATATACCGAAATCGGCATGGACTGGAACGACTCCAACGATATAGGACTTCAGCATATTTACCCGGCGGGCTGTATCGGTCTGTCGTCCGACAAGAAAACGCTCAGAACGGCACGCAATTCATTTTGGCAGAACGGGCGCTGGCTTGACGGCAACTCATGCTGTTCGTTCTATCCCTGCGCCGTTCGTTTAGGCATAAATCCGAAAATCATAACGAAAAACCTGACAGAGAATGTCGCAAAGAAAGGGCTTCCCAACATGCTGTTTAACTACGGCGGCGGCTGTCTCGAAAACTGCTCGATTGTTCCGAATACCTTGAGTGAAATGGCACTTATCAGCCATCAGGGTATACTTAGATTTTTTGAGGTATGGGATAAGTCAATCGACTGCGAGTATAAGCATCTTAGAGCCTACGGCGGATTTGTTGTTGACGGTTCAATAAAGCACGGCAAAATCGGCGATATTACCGTATATTCCGAATGCGGCGAAAAGCTGAGATTTTCAAATCCCTTCAAAAAATGTGTTGTGATAATTTCAGGCGGCGAGTATGAATTTGACACCGCCGAGGTTGAAATCGATACACAGGTGAATGAAAAAATTGTAATTAAATCGGCAGAATAATAATTGGCAAAAGTGGCAGGTGGCCGGTATCCTGTGGCCGGTTGCCGAGGAAGTCCTGCGAACTTGGATTTTATAGCTTCGCAAGAGGTTGACTAAAGGAGCGCTGCCGGGTTAAACCTGCTTCGCTCCTCGTCACTGCCATTCGCAAACAAATATATTCTTCGAAAGGATGTATTATAATGAATAAAGAACTCTATCGTGCCGCGCGTTTTCGCAGTGCCGTGCTTATGCTGACAGTCGGCGTCGCAATGATTCACGTCGTGCACAAATACTCAAACAGAAAGAAATTTTAATTCTCGTCTACGGTAATATAGTCTTTGAGTTTTTCAAACTTCTTTTCGGCTATGCCGCTGACATTCATAATATCTTCGATTGACTTAAAGTCGCCGTTTTCTTCTCGATAGGCTATTATCTTCTGTGCCGTAGCTTCACCGATACCGGGCAGTTTATCAAGCTCGTCTATATCGGCCGTATTTATGTTGATAAGCTGTGTGTCGGAGGCTTCTTCGGCGGTCGTCTGTTCTGTCGTTTGGGTCTGAACCTTTTCACTCGGCTTTTCGGTTTCGGGTGCTTTTGTCGGTGTATTTTTGGGTTGAGACTGCACCGAACCTACTGTTATATAATTCTTTATGTTTTCAAATGTCGCGTCACCTATGCCGCTTACATTTTTTATCTCCTCAATTGAACCGAAGCTGCCGTTTGTCTCACGATAAGCGACAATTTTTTTTGCCTTCGCCTCGCCTATGCCGGGCAGAGAAGTAAGCTCGGCCGCAGTTGCTGTGTTAATATTTATAATTGAGCTTGTGGTATTGCTCTGTTTTTTCGTTGTCGTTTTTGCTTTGTCGGTTGTGGTTTTTGTTGCCGTTGAAGTTGAAGTTGAAGTTTGCCCGGCACCGACTGTAATATAACTTTTTATGTTTTCAAATGTGCCGTCACCTATGCCGCTTACATTTTTTATCTCCTCAATTGAACCGAAGCTGCCGTTTGTCTCACGATAAGCGACAATTTTTTTTGCCTTCGATTCGCCTATGCCGGGAAGGGAAGTAAGCTCCGAGGCACTTGCGGTGTTTATATTTATAATCGAGCCTGTTGTTTTATCATTGCCGTCCGATTCGGTATTGTTTTCGGATGTTCCCGAGGCATTATCATCTCCGACTGTTATATAGTTTTTTATGTTTTCAAAAGTCGCGTCTCCGATGCCGCTTACATTTTTTATGTCTTCAATCGAACCGAAGCTGCCGTTTGTCTCACGATAAGCGACAATTTTTTTTGCCTTTGTTTCACCTATGCCGGGAAGGGCTGTAAGCTCCGCCGCCGTCGCCGTGTTTATATTGATAAGCAGTGCTTCGGTTGTGTCCTCTTCGTCAATCGCTTCGGTGACTATTTCGATTACTTTTATTTTGTCGGCAGAATTTTTGCCGATGTAGTTCTGACCGATTTTCATGCACAGCAAAATCAGCGCAACAGGCAGTGTTACACATAATATCGATAAAAATACTTTTCCCGCGTTTCTGCTTTTTTCTTTTTTGTCGGTATTATTCGATTCCGGATTTGTTATATCAATGTCGGCAAGATGCGTCAGATCTATAATGGCATATTCCGGCTTGCCCCTGAGGTCGATATAATTTGAAACGGTCGACAGGGGAGCAGGCGGAAGTGAGTCTTTATAATACGGTTTTTCTCCGGCTGTCTCTTTCTGATAAATATCATATCTGACCGTCCGCTCCTCAATAATATTGTCATTGAGGTCGCAGACAGTCAGCACCATATATTCGACATCATTTCCGAATGAGTCTTGTCTTATGATTTTCTTCTGAGTCTCGTAGCAGTTTTTCGGCGGCTTTGTTTCGTTAAAATACCTTTTGAAGGCTTCAAGCTCCTCTTCGGGGCTTATTTTAATCGGGTCGTCGTTGTCGGGAGACATTTTTATCAACCCCTTCTTTTCTTCATTGAATGTTTTATGATTTTCATTAGTATTACGGGTGAACTCACAATGGCGGCGACACCTGCCGCTTTTGCTCCTGTTTCAAGCTTTACGCTTGTTCTGTCTCTGAGTATTTTTATGCTTCCGTGAAGTGATTTGCAGTTGCTTCCTATCAGCTCACGGTAACGCACCATCCTTGTTTTTATGCACTTTATGTTATTTTCGTTTAATTCGATAATTCTGACACCCTGCATAAGTCCGTCGCCGTATGCATAAAACGACGCTGTTTTGCATTGTCCCAATATGATTCCGTCAACCATTCCGACAAAATCGTTCATATGGTCGTGCCCGAAAAACGCCGCAAAAACATCGCCTGCCTGTTTCCATGATTCAAACTCGCCGCCGTTGTGGTCGGGCGTGCAGGGTGCTTCACCCATATATCCCTCAACGCCTGTTTTGCGATTTAAGTTATAGAATCTGCCCTTTTTGCCGTCTGTACCCGTGACACCGTCAAACAGCATAACGGACGGACCTTTTTCTTTGCAGAGCCTGTAAACCTCCGGCACGGGAATATGCTGAACCGCAATCGCGGGAATAACCCTGCCGTATTTTTCCCTGAGCTTTTGAGTATCTGTTTTGTAAGCGTTCAGCTGTTCTTTGCCGATGAACGCATAATGGCTTGAGTATATCTTATCCGCATGATTACCTGAATAAAAATGCCTGATTACAAATGTGGGTTCTTTTTCGTCTTTGCCGTATATCGGCACGGTGTAATCCCCAAACTCGTTTATCTCGTTTTCGTCGGGCAGAATGCACCCCGGCAGTGTTCGATAAATTTCATACTGGCGTTTCATGCTGTCAACGGCACATTCAAGATCGTGATTGCCCAGAACGAATGAAAAAGGCGTATCGGACTCGGCATACGGTTTTGTTATACGCAAAAGTGTATCCCTGAATTCCGTTTCGTTGTCCCCCGTTGAATTGTCACCCATAAGAATAACAAGATCGGGCTTCTCGCTTTCGATGGCGGCATACTGAAGGGCAAGATAATCGGCGTGCCTGTCATCCGCCCCCTTATCATTCTCCTTCGTCCGCTCATGCGGATCCCCCACAAGCATTATCTTAAACCTGCCGTCATGAAACTTAAGCATTTTTCTTTTCTCCTTTTTTGCTAATTGCTAATTTTTTACGCACTAAGTCCGTAGAACTTCCGCACCCGGTCCCCGGTCCCCGGCCCCTTTCACTGCTCCTTGCTCCTTGCTCCTTGCTCACTTTTACAAAAATGCCGCCCCGAAAGCACATTTCTCCCGGCGCGGCACAACAAAATTATTTCAATGCATTGATAAGCTCGTCAATCTTATCTGTTTTTTCCCATGCGACATCAAGGTCTTCTCTGCCTATCTGTCCGTAGGCGGAGAGGGGAGTGTATATGGGGCGTCTGAGATCCAGAGCGTCGATAATTGCGGCAGGACGAAGATCGAACACCTTTGTAACGGCATTCGAGATTTTTTCGTCATCGTATTTGCCTGTGCCGAATGTGTCAACAAGCACGGACACGGGCTTTGCAACGCCTATCGCATACGCAAGCTCAACCTGACATTTTTTCGCAAGTCCCGCCGCTACTATGTTTTTCGCGACGTGTCTTGCGGCATATGCCGCCGAACGGTCAACCTTTGTCGGGTCCTTTCCCGAGAACGCGCCGCCGCCGTGGCATGCGTAACCGCCGTATGTGTCAACGATAATTTTGCGTCCCGTGAGACCGCTGTCACCTGCGGGACCGCCAACAACAAAACGTCCGGTGGGATTTATAAAGAATTTTGTGTTTTTGTCAATAAGCTCTTCGGGGATAATCGGAAGAATGACCTTGTTAATCATGTCTTCTCTGAGTGTCTCTTGTTTTACGCTCTCATTGTGCTGAGTTGACAGAACAACAGCGTCAACTCTTATGGGCTTGTCGTTGTCATATTCAACGGTAACCTGTGTTTTGCCGTCGGGTCGAAGATAGTCAACTTCGTTATTTTTGCGAACCGCCGCAAGCTTTTTGGCGAGTGCGTGGGCGAGAGAAATGGGAAGGGGCATTTTTTCAGGTGTCTCGTCGCAGGCATAACCGAACATCATACCCTGATCGCCCGCACCGTTAAGATTGTATTTGTCTTCTTCACCGCTCTTAAGCTCCAGTGAACGACTGACACCCATGTCAATATCGGGTGACTGCTTGTCGAGAGTGCAGAGAACGGCACATGTGTTGCCGTCAAATCCCGCTTCGGAAGAGTTGAAGCCCGTCTCGCATATGGCTTTTCTTATTACGGACGGAATGTCAACATTCGCTTTTGTTGAAATTTCACCCATAACCATGCACATACCTGTTGTACATACGGTCTCACATGCTACACGGGACTGCGGATCCTCGGCGAGAAGCGCGTCGAGAATTGAATCCGATACTCTGTCGCAGACCTTATCGGGATGGCCTTCAGTCACCGACTCTGAAGTAAAAAAGTGTTTTGCCATAGTTTTTTGTTTTCCTCCGAATGATATTCATCCGTATAAAAAGCCGCAAAAAAAGTTGTCACGCTTAACTTAATAATTAAGCGGGGCAACCGGTGCGTAACCTTATCTCTCGATACTTTTCTGTACCGTCGGACTTGGCACCTTGCATATGCAGGTTGCCGGGCTTCACAGGGCCGTTCCCTCAGCCGCTCTTTATAAGGAAGTTTTATTCTGATTTCAAATAATCTATATTTGAACACAGTTTTCGGCGTGTTTCGCCGTCTGTACGCAATTATATTATAACCTTATGTTTTTGTCAATACTATTCTGCCATATGTGTCTTTTTTAGGATTTTTTTAAGCGGCAGATATGTTGCTATTGCCACAATCGTGTTGATAGCACCCTTAAGCAGATTGAATGGAATTATAGCCGGCAGCATAAGCTGTTTTACGGCATCAACCTCAACTCCGAGATACATGGGTGTAAAAATCAGATTAAGCGGAATCATGACTGCGGTTGAAATGAGCGTGCCGGCAACAAGACCTATGCATAAAAACAGCTTTTCTTTGCCGTTCTTCTTTCCGATTTTGCTTATAAGCGATACGGTCACAAGAAAAAGCGTACCGGCGCAAAAGTGCATTACAAACCCTTCCCATGAGCTTGCCGCACTGACCGTCAGCGACTGCACAAGCGCTTCAAGACCGAGCATCAGAACGCCTGTCGGAGCACCGAAAAGCAGGGTGGCTATAACAAGCGGAATGTCGCCCATGTCGTACTCAAGAAATTTGGCGGCGGGCAGAAGCGGAAATCTTATTACAAGCATAAAAACAATCGCCAGTGCAAGAAGCATAGCCTTCTGTACAAGAAAAAGCGTTTTGTCATTTCTTTTCATACAAATAAATTCCTCCGAAAAAAGAAAAATCCCATGAAAAATATCACGGGGCACAAAACGCAATAAAAATATGTTTTCTTCTTCCATCCGGACTGTAACCGTCGGTATCGGAATTTCACCGATTCAGCAAAAAGCTCGCGGACTGTAACCGCCGGTGGGGATTTTCACCCCGCCCCGAAGATATTTTCTTTTCGCTGTCTATCATATCACAACAACCTGATTTGTCAATATGTTTTTACAATTTTCCGCTGTTTCGTCTTTTGTACACGCGGTTTGTCTTTTTTTTGCATACGAACAGTGCTTTCATTCGAATAATCATGTGCCCGATTTTGTGTATTTACCACCTTTATCAATATA
>CAVFUV010000076.1:0-9416 GCA_963625735.1 bacterium | reverse complement strand
ATATGGATATGTTGACTTATTCGGATACAATTATATTTATTATGGAAATACTTGTAGATAAATACGGTGACAGTGCGAATTTTACCGTGCCGATGCAGAATGCGATAAAGGACGCGAAAAACGGCGACACATTTGTGTTCTCCGCAAAGGAATATCATTTTTACAAAGAGGACTGTCTGTCAAGAGTAATTCATATGACAAATACGGATTCATTCAGATTCCCGGAAAAACGCTTCGGCATGCTGTTCGAAAAGCTTGAAAATATCGAGCTTAAGGGCAACGGCGCGGTTTTTGTCATTCACGGCGACATTTGCTCCATGGCTTTTCTTGACTGCGTGAATGTCAGAATGGGCGGCTTTACCGTGAAATACGCTTCCCCCAACAACATAGAAATGCGTATAAAGAGTATGACCGGGCATAAGGTCATATTTGAATTTCCCGCGTCGACACAGTGGGAGACGGACGGCAAGTGCTTTACTTTCTATGAGCAGAGCCCGTTTACAAAGGAATATTACTGGCGTTACAACAACGATGAAAACAGTGACTGCGGCGTGTGCCACAACGGCGATGTCGTATACAGAACATCGCATAAGGAAGGTGCTTTTCACCTTATCAAAAGCATAAAAAAGATGTCGGACACTACGGCGGAGGTCACTTATTTCATCAGACGCAAATTTAATGAGGGCGACAATCTGACGATAAGCTCCAACCATAATCGGAACACCTGCGGACTGTTTGTCAATAACTGCAAAAATGTGTCCGCCGAAAATATCACGGTGAATTATCTTTCGGGCTTCGGCTGGCTGTCGCAGATCTCAGAAAATGTTTCGTTTGAGAATATTACATTCCGTGCGGACAGCGAGCATATCGTTTCAAGCTTTGCGGACTCAATTCATGTCTGCTCATGCAAGGGCGACGTAAAAATACACAACTGCTATTTTGAGCACACACACGATGACCCCATTAACGTGCATTCATCCTTCCTTCGCTTTAAGGAGAAAAAGGACGACAACACGGCTGTTTTTGAGTTTGTTCATCGTCAGCAGGGCGGTTACAGAGCGTTTAATACGGGCGACGAGGTTAAATTCTATTACAGAAATAATCTTGCCGAGCATGACGGCGTTTATACCGTCGCAAATGCCGTTGACGACATAGAAAACAAGACCGTAACCGTTACATTTAACGAAAAACTGCCTGCGGATATAGACAGTATGTACAAAAATCAGTACAACATTGTGGCGGAGAACGCAACGTGCAATCCGAATGTCGAAATATCGGACTGCCGCTTTAACGCGATTCCCACAAGAGGCATTCTTGTCACCGTCGGCGGCAGGGTTCGCATTCATGACAATGAGTTTACGAACGTCGCAATGGCGAATGTTTATGTCAGCAACGACGCAAACGACTGGTACGAAAGCGGCCCCGTACGTGATATGGAGATTTACAATAACAAATTTATCGTCACGCCCAACAACCTGCCGAGTTATATCGACTGTTCCGCAATTCTCGTTGAGCCCATCACGCTCGGCGGTAAGGTGACGACACCGATACATAAAAATATTTCCGTTCATTCAAACTATTTTGATGTGACACGTGACAGAGTAATTACAGCGCACGGTGTCGAAAACCTCAAGGTAGGGGAGAACACGTACAAGAATATTTCAGAGATAAAAATCGACTGAGATTTATCGAGAATAGAAAACAGTGAAAAAACAGTGAAAAAACAGTGAAAATCAGTGTAAAAACAGTGTAAAAATAGTGTAAAAATAGTGTAAAAATAGTGTAAAAATAGTGTAAAAACAGTGTAATCAGTGGTCAGTAACCAGTGGCCGGTGATGCAGACGCTAAAATTGTTTTTTGGTAATAGCTTTGCAAAACTTAATTAAAGAAACTTTAAGCCTATCTGAATCTCTTACTTATGCACCCGAAAAGTGCAAATCAGTATATGGTGACGGCAAAATTCTGAAAAGCTTAACATATAAAAAATCCCGTCGGTACTGTGACTGACGGGAAATTTTTATGATTACAATTTATTATGCGGCGACGCGTGTGAAGAGTGAACGGATGTATTCAATAAGCTTCTTGACAAACTCGATGAGTGCCTTTACGGGCAGGTCATAGCTGCTCTTAATATCCTTCTGTGTGTTCATGGGGGCGTTTTCAACATTAGCCTTGCCTGTATACTGCTTTGTAATGTCGAACAGTTTAGCTTCCGTGAACTTGCCGCTGTCGGTGCGAAGATTGCTGCCCCACTTCGCGAGAATTGTCTCGTAGCTGTCGTTTACGGGGTCAACGGTGCACGACTGCTCGCTGCCGTAAACCCACCAGTCGGAGTTGTTCGCCCAGCTGTTAAGCCCCTTGTATGTCCATGCGGTCCAGTTGAGATTGTTCTTCTCAAACAGTGCGAAAACGTCTGCAAGCGGCACGGTGTCGGTGCCTGTCGGATGGAACTCACCCAGAAGGAACGGCACTTTGTCATAGGTTACGCCGCCTCTTGTCTTGCCGTTAAATGTATTATAAAGAGCGCTTATGCTGTTTACGTATTTTGAAATAGTGGCATCATACCAGTGAAACTGATATACAACGTTCTTCCAGCCGTATTTTGAAGCCCCGGGGAGCTTGTCGGCGTGCCATACGGCAATCATGGTATAGATGTGATTGGGGTCGATTTTACGAAGCTCCGTATACAGCTCGTTATAGAAAGAGACGTATGCAGGCTCACTCTTTGCAAGACCCGTGTAATCGTTGCACATAGGCTCGTTAAGAAGGTCAAGCATGGCAACCGCAGGGTCGCCCGCAAAACGCTTTGCGATAACCTTCCACAGCTCCAATGTAAGCTGACGGCACTTTTTGCCTTCGGCTGTGTCATCGAAGAAATGATAGTAATCACTCTTGCCCGTGTGGTCCTTTACGCTCTGTGCACCGACCGCGCCGTGGAAGTCGAGAATCGCGTAAATACCGTATTTGCGGCACATTTCAACTGCCCACTCAAGGCGGGACAGGTCTATTTCACCGTCTTCGTTAAGACGCCATGTGCCGTTGTCGTCCGTCTGGAAATTTCTGTACCAGAATGGAATTCGCACACAGTTGTAGCCCATATCGGCAATGTTCTTGAAGTCGACTTCCGTAAGCCAGTTATCCTGATATGAATCATAGAGGGCGTATGTGGCAGCCGTGCCGAAACGCTTTTCAAGAATCTGCATGGTGTACCAGTCGCCGCTCTTGCCGTCAACACCGCTTGAAGTGGGGCAGAACCAGTCTTCCTGTATAAGCCAGCCGCCCAGGTTAAGTCCGCGAAGGCGAACCGTTCTGCCGTCGGCGGTCTTAAGTTCATAGCCGTCGGTGTGAAGCAGGTCTTTATCTGTTATCGCCGTATATTTTGATGTGGATGCGCATGCCGAAATTAAGCATGTCGACGTTATTGTCAGAATGACAATCAGAAGAGATACGGCTTTTCTTATGAATTTTACTGTGCGTGACTTCATAACGAGCTCCTTTTTATGTAATAATCGAGTTTGTTCCCCATTGTATGCAGCAGAGCATACGATAAAAGTATATACTTTTCGAGCACAAATTGCAACAGTTAATTTTGGAGACAGTAGCTGTGAATAAATAAGGAGCCGGAAAAAATCGGCAATTAGCAGTGAGCAATAAGTGACCGGTATTCGGTGACCGGTGGTCAGTATCACGAACAAAAATCATTCACCGGATGATTTTTACCTGCGACATTGCTAATTGCTAATTGCTAATTGTTTTGCGTAGCCTTATAAATCCAAGTCCGAAGGACTTCCTTGTTTTTCTCGCCCCCGGTCCCCGGCCCCTTTATCATTGCTAATTGCTAATTGCTAATTGTTTTTGCCGTTCTGCAAAGCAAAACGACAAAAAAAAGAGCCTGCCTCAGCAGACTCTTAATTTGTCAATTTCGGTTAATTTAGTCGGACTATAATTATTCCTTTGACTTTGCGTAGCACTCGCTGCACAGAACGGGACGGTCGTCACGGGGCTTAAAGGGAACTCTTGCTATGCCGCCGCAGTTGCTGCAGGTGGTCTCAAAAAATTCTCTCTCGCCTTTGGAAGCGTTCTTGCGCTTGATGCGGCAGTCCTTGCAGCGCTGAGGGTCATTTGTAAAGCCCTTCTCGGCAAAGAACTCCTGCTCACCGGCTGTGAATACAAATTCCTGGCCGCAATCCTTGCAAATGAGTGTTCTGTCTTCGTACATTTCGTTACCTCGCTGAATTTTTTTGCCTTGGTGGTTTCTCCACTTAAGACGATTTTGATATATCTTAACGGTTTTACCGCTGAGATCAGATTTTGTTCGCCGCTTTTTTTAGTTTGCCGCGAATACGCTGCAATGCGTTCGCAACCGCTTTGGGGCTTATGTCGAGCCTGTCGGCAGTCTCTTTGTTTGTGTATCCTTCAAGACACAGTGACACGACTCTTTTTTCGAGAGGAGACAACAGGTCATTCATACACATGACAAGCTCTTTTGTGTGCTCGGAGTCTATATATCGGCTCTCGGGTGTCGAATAAGATACGGCGTCGACATCCTCCAACGGCACATATGTGTTTAGCATGCTGTTTTTGTTTGCTGCTTGCGCTTTTGTAACAGTCCTTATGCGGTTTGCTATACAAACGGCGGAATAGGTCTTAAACGAGGCGTTTTTCTGAGAAGAGTAGGAGTATGCAGCGAAAAGTAATGCTATCAGGCCTTCCTGAATAATATCATCGTTTTCGAGAGACGCACCGTAATACCGTGACGCTAAAAAGCGGACAAACGGAGTATAGCGTTCGAGCAAAACTTTAATTGCCGTTTTGCCGCCGCTTTGCAAAAGCAAGGTCAGCTCTTCGTCGGTTTTCAGTCGTGCGGATTCGATGGTAAGATCAGAGGACATATTCTTTTCCTTTAAATCATATAAACATTTAACAGTTTACACAAAAAATTGCGGTTTGTCAATAGCCTTTTTTCTCCATTCAATGAAAATACCGAATTTATTTTTCGGTAAAACAACAAAACAGCCGTTTTTGCGAATCGAACGGTTTGTTAATGTGCTGTTATCCCAAAATTAAAGCCATACCCCCCCCGCAATCAGACAGCACGGCAGTCCGATAAGCTTCCCCTCACACTGTCTGCACCTCATCGGGGTAAGAACACAGCCCGGCAAGATTCTTTTTTCCGTATCCGTATCGGGATATATACCCATTAGTGTCTCAGACACAGGCTTAAAGCACATCAACTCAATTCCTTTTGCAGGCAGACCGTATTTAAGCATGGAGGGTACTCCTTTCCGTTTTAGTTAGCATATGCTAACTGTTTGTCTTTTGAAAAGCCGCCGTCGGCAGCCTCTCAAAATTTCTTTTTACACTTTTATTTACGTTCGTGACCGAAAATCAAGATATTGGTTGTCGGTTTTCTTTAATTTTATCGCATTCGGTGTCATGTTCATGTATTGAGCTTTGCTTTCAGTTTTTCGACGGCAAGTGCTGTGAGCAGTGATAAAGAGCCGATGAATGTGCCGAGCGTGTTGCAGATAACGTCATCCGTCTCCGCAGTGCCGAGGGAAAAGCGATACTGAATAAACTCTATCCCAACACTTAGCATGCATCCGACAAGCACAGTGACGGCAATTCTTACCGACGTACGCCACCCGCACGGCAGAGCATTGGACAGTGTCAGCCCCATCGGAAAAAACAGAAATACATTCATCAGCATTTCACGGTAAAGCTCCGGCTGCTGTTTCGCGGCAGAGAAAGCCGCGAAGGGCATAAGAATAATCTCCGTTTCACCGCTCGTTCGGTTAAATACCGTTGCGTAAAGAATAAACAGAATTAAGGCAATCGCAAGCGGCAGATTTACCGTGTGCCATATTTTTTTCGGTGTACGCATACACAGAATCGTCCAAAGTGCAAGCCCGATAAGCATAACTGCCCATACTGCCCACAATGGACGGGAATAGAAGTAGATGAACATTCGGTTACGCCAGACCGTTTTCGGTCATGTAACGCTCAACCTGCACACGGTCCTTAGGTGTGTCAACGGAGAGGGTCTTGCAGTGGGCGTTGATGTAATAGCAGTCCTTGCGGTTTTCGATGAAGCGGAAAGAGTCATTCTCTTCAATCTTCTCAACCGGACCGCGCGGAGTGCTGTGATAGTATTCCAGTGCGCCGTGTGTGAACGCGCCTACGCCTACAAACTTCTGATAGGCATAGTTCATTTCTCCCTTCGGGAAGGGAATGGGAGCACGGGATATAAACAGGCAGACCCCGTCTTTATTTGTGACAATTTTCAGATTGGTGGGGTCAACAACCTCCACGGGATTGGAAAAATCTGTCATCAGGTTTGAGACATAAAAGCCGTCCTCGGGAAGAGTCTCGGGGATGCATTTTACGATATCCTGTGCCTTTACAAGCGGCTCATCGCCGTTGACCATGACATAAAGGTCCGCGTCAATCTTGTGAGAGACTTCATACAGACGTTCGGTTGCCGTCTCGCAGTCGGGGGATGTCATAATGACCTTTGCACCGAAGCCCTCCGCAACAGCCTTTATTTCGTCATTGTCTGTTGCGACATAGACCTCTTCAAAACACTCGACCTCTTTTGAGTGCTTCCATACCCAATAAATCATGGGCTTGCCGCAGATGAGTGCCAGCGGCTTCATGTTAAAGCGGGACGAACCGCCCCTTGCAGGGATCATTCCGATAATTTTCATTTTGTGTCCTCCATATGTATGTAAATCATTTATTTCCTATGCCGCAGACTGACGGCTTTCTCAAACAACCAGTAGAGCAGATAGCATTTTGTTTTCAGAA
Source organism: bacterium (assembly GCA_963625735.1). GTDB lineage: Bacteria > Bacillota > Clostridia > Oscillospirales > Acutalibacteraceae > RUG806. The sequence goes on along the minus strand of CAVFUV010000076.1, from coordinate 2,609 downwards.
TTTTTATTATGATCGGATTTTCATTTTTGCCCGATGCGTGGCGCAGACAGAATTGGAACTCTTTGGCGGATAACATCCGCTGATTGTACGCAAATTTTTTGAACCACGGTGCAGGATTGCGCTTATCAAAGACTATTGGGAAAAAGGTAAGAAACTGGTACAGCCAAGTATCGCAATACTCGGAAAGATGTTCTTCCTTAATAAAAGGGATTCTATGATAGAATGGTGATAAATGCTTCGAAAACCAATCCGGAACATATGCGTGAAGGAGACTGCCTTGCCGTTGAAGATAAAAGTACAGTGCCACATGAAGATAAATACAGGATTTGCAATATGATAGATATTTCAAAGTAAAATCAATATCTTCTGCAAACAGCTGTTGCTCATCAAAGCGTATATTCTCACGCTTAAGTACTCCCGATGAATATATCTTATTAACACTGTATCCTGACAGCCCTTGCCGGAATGCAGTGTAGTAGTCCGTATATTTTGCACAGATCTCCGTCGTGCCGGCTTCCTTTATTGGATCACCGTCATCCACTCTAACGATATCACAATATATCCATGCATCCGGTGTTTCCTCTATTTGCTTATACAATGTCTCGCACCAATATGGGCTGACATAGTCGTCACTGTCACAGAACAGAAAATATTTTCCCTTAGCCACATCCATTCCGGCATTTCTTGCGGATGAAAGTCCGCCGTTTTCTTTGTGAATAACTCTGACTCGTTTGTCCTTCTCTGCGTATTCGTCGCAGATAGCCGGGCAGCTATCGGGACTGCCGTCGTCCACGAGGATAAGCTCAAAGTCCGTAAAGGTCTGCTTAAGGATGCTGTTCACACAGCGGCGAAGGTATGGTTCGACTTTATAAACAGGGACAATAATACTGATTTCAGGCATACTCTTTCACCACCTGGGCAAGTTTATCGAAGTAAGGAGTTAGCGGAGTAATATCGTAATGGCAATTATCCAGCGTAAGTAGTTGAGGTATTGCCTCCTTAACATCATCGATTGTCTCGGCATATCGAATATACGGTAAGTATTGCAGCCACTCAAATGTCCCTTGCACTTTGTGATTGTAATTGCTGAAAACTATGCAAGGCGTTCCCGTAACCGCAGCAAAAACCATACCATGGAGCCGATCCGTGATGAGAAGTTTTGAACTGCTCCACACCTGAAGCTTTGTATCAATAACTGCTCTACGATCAGCTTTTAAGAGATGGTAATCCAGTTGTAAATCGGTATGGATTATATCCATGCCGGTTTCTTTGCACAACTCTTCAACAGACGCAATAGTTTCAGTCGAAACTTCTTTTTCAATATCGCGTCGGAAGCAAAAGATGATCTTGTTTTCTCTATTTGCGACTTCCTGCGATAAGTCAGATGACAGCACTATATCCGGCGCTAAATAACAGTCGCAGTTGAAGTGGTCTTGGGCAAATGCATAAGAAGTTCTTTCTCTTGTAAAAAGAACGACTCTATTTTCTCTTGTGTATAATGCTTGTGCCGTCTTGAGTTCTTCGGCTCCACGCTGTCCGTCTGAGAAATAAATCGTTTGCGGAAATACAATCTTGGAATTTTTCGGCCATGTTTGAATTATTGTATTGCGCAGTTTTGGGCCTGTAGGGTATGCATCTCCAAAGTTTCCCCCACCAGAAAATACAATCAAGTCATTAGCTCTAATATACTTTTTCAAAAATACTTTGTGAGTTTGCCATTCGTTAGCTGTCACTTCGTGTACCGCATAGTCCGGAACTGTTTTTCTCAAAAAAGCAACGACAGACTCATTAATCTGGAAATCGCCAATATTTCCGAATTCTTCTGTTCCAATCAGGAAAATGCGATTATGCTGCTTTGATAGTTTTTTATACTGATTCCGTAATTCCTCCATCTGCTTTGTATTTCGATCCAATATGTCACTGAATTGATAAATAAGCCGGTTTCTGACGCGCAACGCAGTATATTTGCCGTTTAAAATATAACGAATAAAGCTCAAACGTTCTGCCGCTTGACTCCCTGAAAAAACACTGCATAGTGCACTACGATAACTCGGAAGCTTTCTCATGCTGCTTTCGAAATAATTCCAATCAATCTTGCTGTTTACAAGCTGAGTGCGCAATTCCTCAATGGAAATATGCTCCGAATAAAGGGCTTTATAAAGAACCACATCGATAATCAAGTAGTGTAGTAATGGGAAAATGTCTACCAACCATTTTGTATCATCCCATTTTTTTATGTGTTCACATACCGCTTTAGCCAATTCATTCATGCGATCAATGTTTATTTTTTTTCCATCTTGCCCCATAATGGAATCTTCCCGAACCGAATAGCAATACAGTATATTTGAGATGCTTATAATATGCTTTGCATGTGCACAATAGCAGAGGCAAAAATATAAATCCTCTGCAAATATAATGCGGTTATCAGCAAATCGGAGTTGATATTGCTCAATTAGGTCACGTGAGTACATTCTGCTCCACGCTTCCCATCCGATTTCACCAGTCAAGAGCTTTTGAATAATAAAATTCTGGAGGGTCGCCTTATCTGTCAAGTCAAAAGTCCCCAAAGTTTGATGGTACAATGCTTTAATGTCCCCATTAGGATATAC
>CAVFUV010000075.1:5314-9427 GCA_963625735.1 bacterium | reverse complement strand
CGTCACTATGGATATTATTTTTTTTACTATTGCAAGTTCATTTTACAATCTGCCGAAGAAAAAATTTGGCATTTAAATTTTTATTGTAATTTAAGATATATCGTGCTAATATTATCATATTAAACTCTGTCCTTCACCACATATCGTGTGAATGCAATGCCGACAGTCAAAACGCATATTCTGTACAGATATCAAAATATGCGAAGCTTTACAATCCGAGACACAAGGTGTCTCCCGAAATTCTGCATTCTGCATTATGCATTCCGCATTGTTCTGCCTTTGCCGACTGCTTACCACACGCAATTTTTTTGTGAAGCGACTTGAGTTCCGCTTTTTGTATCTCATAAAACTCCCGGAGGAAAACATATGAAAAAAGTTCTGTCCCTGCTGAAGCCTCACGCGGGAACGCTTGTAATGTCGATTATCTTTGCGACAGTCAACACCGTAATGCAGCTGCTGCTGCCCATCTATACCCGTGATATGCTCTCGGAGGGCGTTCTGAAGGGCGACATGGCAAAGATATTCCAGATTGCCATGATAATGCTCGGCTTTACCCTTGCCGGCATTGTAACATCAATAGCGAACACCTATTTTTCGACAAAGACATCGGTCGGATATGCCATTTCACTCAGAACGTTCATATTCGAAAGAGTCAGCCGTCTTTCACAGAGCGACATTGACAAAATAGGTGTCGCGTCCCTTGTCACACGTACAACAAACGACGTTCGACAGGTTCACGATATTATATTGAGCACTCTAAAATCGCTTATTCCTCTGCCGATTATGCTTGTCGGCGGAATCTATATGATATTCAAGACAAACGCCGAGCTTGCGAAAAAGGCCATGTGGGCAATCCCAATCATGCTTCTTATCGCCATATTGCTTTTTGCCGCGGTAATGCCCATCTATTCGAAAATGCAGAAGCTGGTTGACAAAATGAACCAGATTATGCGCGAAAAGATAAGCGGCATAAGAGTTATAAGAGCGTTTAACAAGCTTCAGTATGAAGACAGGCGTTTTGCGGATACAAACAAGACACTGACGAATATTTCACTTATAGCGTCAAGAGTCATGGCGGCCGTTACACCGTTTCTGTCGGCCGTAATGTATGTGCTTGTGTGTGCCGTCGTGTTTTTCTGCGTAAACACGGCAAACAACTACGACCCCACAACACAGCAGGATGAAATTCTCGCCGCAATTCCCAATATGTACGCTTTCATCACGTATTTTTCACTGGTGTTAAGCTCGGTTACATCCGTTGTCGGAATTATAGTTTCCATTCCCCGTGCCGTGATTTCGGGCAGGCGTATAAAAGAGATTATGGAAGCGGTATCGGACATACAGGAACCCGCCTCCCCCGTCACACCGAAAGAGGAAGACAAGGGCTGTGTGGAATTTAAGAACGTATCGTTCAAGTATAAGCCGCTCCCAGCGAAAAAGAAGAAAAAACGCCCCTCGCCTCCCCCTGCGAAAAAAGCTCCGCAGAAAACCGAAGGCACGGACGAAAAGCCTTCAACCGAAGAAAAGAAGGAAGAGCCGAAAAAGCCCAAAGAGCCGTTTTCGCTTAAAAACGTGTCTTTTGAGTCGCATCCCGGTGAAATCACCGCTATTATCGGCATCACGGGTTCGGGCAAATCGACACTGCTTAATCTTATCCCCCGACTTTATGATGTCAGCGACGGTGAAGTGCTTGTCGCAGGCGTTAACGTAAAGGACCTCGGCGAAAAGGAGCTTCAGAAACGTATCGCCGTTGTGCCACAGCAGGCGTATCTGTTCAGCGGAACGATAGCCGACAACATACGCTACGGCAAAGAGGACGCAACAGACGCCGAAGTTTGGCGCGCGCTTGAAATAGCACAGGCCAAAAACTTTGTAGCCGCCATGCCCGACGGTATAGACAGCTTTGTTTCTCAGGCGGGCAAAAACTTCTCGGGCGGTCAGAAACAGCGTCTCGCTATTGCCAGAGCCGTTATAAAGGGAGCGGAAATCATTCTGTTTGACGACTCATTCTCCGCACTTGACCTCGCAACGGACGCACGTTTAAGAGCGTCGCTCAGAGAAAATCTTACCGATACCAACCTTATTATAGTCGCACAGCGTGTCGGCACCGTTCTTAACGCCGACAGAATTGTCGTGCTCGAAAACGGCACGGTCGTCGGATGCGGCACACATAAAGAGCTTGTAAGAACCTGCGACACATACAGAGAAATAGTTATAACTCAGCTGTCGGAGGAAGCTGTAAAGGAGGCGGAGAGCGATGAGTAACAAAAAGAAAAACGCCGTCCCCGAAATGAACTACGAGAGCAAATATGCGGCATACAGAAAGCATACCGATGAAGAATCAAAGCCCGACAACGCAAAGGGTACGCTTCTGCGCTTTCTGGGACTTATAAAGCCACACGCCTTCACAATGACAATCGTTGTTATTTCCGCATGTATGACAACGGTGTGCGGCGTCATATCCCCCGACCTTTTGGGCGAACTGATAAACCTGCTTCAGGATCAGGTTGACGGCAGACTTCAGGGTCAGAAAATCGTTTTCGACGGATGCCGGGACATTATAATAAAGCTTGCGTGTGTCTACGGTGCTTCCACTATATTTACTTTCTTCCAGGAATTTTTCTCCGCGGGAATTTCACAGAAGCTTGTCTGCTCGTTAAGAGAGAGAGTTAACGACAAGCTGTCCCGCCTGCCGTTAAGCTATTATGACAAGCAGACAAAGGGTCAGGTCATATCGAAGATAATTAACGATATCGACAATGTAAGCTCCTCGCTTCAGAGCAGTATTCTTACCGTTATGACGGGTATTATTCAGGTTATCGGCTCGCTTGTGATGATGCTTCGAACCGGCAACATATGGATGACACTTGTGGCGATTTGCCTTGTGCCGTTTACGGGTACGCTGTCATATTGGGTATCGCAGAAGTCAAAAATATGGTTCCGCCGTTATTGGGACACCATGGGCGACATGAACGGTCATATCGAGGAAATGTACGCAGGTCACACGATCATACGCATTTTCGGTCATGAGCAGAAGTCAATTGACGAGTTCCACGACATAACATTGCGTCTCGGAAAGACCTCATTTACAGCAAACATGATTTCGGGCATACTCAACCCCGTGCTGACGCTGTTTAAGAATCTGAGTTATGTTTCACTGTGCCTTTTAGGCGGATATTTTGTGCTTCAGACTTCAAAAGGCACACTCGCGAAGGCATTCAAGCTCGGCGACATATCGAAGTTCCTGTCTTACTCGTCGTCGTTCCAGTCACCCATTGTCAATATATCTTCAATCATAAATAAAATTCAGTCGTCCCTCGCATCCGCGGAGCGTGTATTCGCGCTGTTTGACGAAGAAGAGGAAGAGCCGGATGCCGAAGACACACCGACAGCCGAAAACCCCAAGGGCAGAGTTGAATTCAAGGACGTTTCATTCAGATATCTGCCCGATGTGCCGCTTATAGATAATCTTGACATTGTGGCGCCGGCAGGCTCGGTCACGGCCATTGTAGGCCCCACCGGTGCGGGCAAAACAACGATTGTCAACCTGCTTATGCGTTTCTATGACGTAAATTCCGGTCACATTTATCTTGACGGCACGGATATTTATTCGATGAGCCGCAACAAGCTCCGCTCCAATTTCGGCATGGTGCTTCAGGATACATGGCTGTTTAAGGGTACGATAATGGAAAATATCCGTTACGGCAACTTTAACGCCACGGATGAAGAGGTTATCGAAGCCGCAAAGACAGCGCACATATATGATTATGTCATGAGCCTCCCCAAGGGCTTTGACACGATGCTTACGGAAGAGGGCACAAACATTTCACAGGGGCAGCGTCAGCTTCTGACTATTGCCAGAGCCGTTGTCGCCAACCCCAAGGTGCTTATACTTGACGAAGCGACTTCATCCGTTGACACAAAGACGGAGCAGAAAATTCAGCAGGCCATGAATAAGCTCATGGAAGGCAGAACAAGCTTTGTAATAGCGCACCGTCTGTCAACAATCAAAAACGCCGACAACATTCTTGTAATGAAAAAAGGCACAATTGTCGAGCAGGGCACGCATGACGAGCTTCTTGCCGCCGACGGATTCTATGCACTTCTGTATAA
>CAVFUV010000075.1:0-5242 GCA_963625735.1 bacterium | reverse complement strand
CTGTATAATTCGCAGTATACGGACGGCATTCCGCCGGAAGACTGAGACACAGACTGATATCTTTACAACAGCCACTTTGAAAAGTTAGCAAGGAGCAAGGAGCAAGGAGCAGTTGTTACTCAATTAACAATTAACAATTAAGAATTAAGAATGTCGGAAGTCTTTCAGACTTGGATTTATAAGCTCCGCCACTGCGATGCCGATTTTACACTCCACACTCCACTCTCCACTCTCCACACTCCACTCCCCACACCCACTCATAAAGAATAAACCAATTTCAGAAAGGATAAAAATACCATGTTAAAGAACATTCCCTCAATCATCTCCCCCGAACTTCTTAAAATTCTGTGCGAAATGGGTCACGGCGACGAAATCGTCATCGGCGACGGCAACTTCCCCGCGGCTTCAAACGCTCAGCGTCTTATAAGAATGGACGGCCACAATGTTCCCGAAATTCTTGACGCGATGTTAAAGCTTATTCCCCTTGACACATATGTCGAGAGCCCCGTTATGCTTATGCAGACAACAAACGGCGACCCCACACCCGAAATATGGGCGACATATGAAGACATTATCACAAAGAACAACGGTGAGACAAATATTTCTCAGATTGAGCGTTTTGCCTTCTATGAACGTTCAAGAAAGGCATATGCAATTATCGCCACAAGCGAAAGCGCACTTTACGCAAATATTATCCTTAAAAAGGGCGTTGTAAAATAATAAGGAGACATTAATATGTCAAAAAGAGTTTTAGCGTTTGACTTCGGTGCCTCAAGCGGCAGAGCCATTTTAGGCGAAATCAAAGACGGCAAAATAGTCCTCGAAGAAATTCACCGTTTTTCAAATGACCCCGTGCTCTTAAACGGCACATTCTATTGGGATGTACTGCGTCTTTTTCACGAGATAAAGCAGGGACTTCTCAAGGCCAAGCAGGCGGGCGGCTTCGACAGCATAGGAATTGACACATGGGGTGTCGACTTCGGTCTGCTCGACAAAAACGGCGTTCTTCTCGAAAATCCCGTTCACTACCGTGACAGGAGAAATGCCGGCATGACGGACGAAGCGGCGAAAATCATATCCAGACAGAGAATGTACGATATTACCGGCATTCAGTTTATGGATTTCAACACGGCGTTTCAGCTTCTGAGCATAAAAAAGAACCGCCCCGAGCTTTTAGAGAGAGCCGAGACACTTCTGTTTATGCCCGACCTTTTCGCGTATTTTTTAACCGGCAATAAGGTCAGCGAATATTCGATTGCGACGACCTCTCAGCTTATCGACATAAAAACACGATCATGGAGCGAGGAAATGACCGAAAAGTTGGGTCTGCCCGCCCGCATCCTTCAGAAAATAGTCCCCGCCGGCACCGTCACGGGAATGTTAAGCGAAGAAATATGCAGCGAGCTGGGGCTTGAGAGTGTTCCGGTTGTCGCTGTCTGCGGACATGACACGCAGTCGGCTATTACCGCTGTGCCGTCCGACAAAAAGGACTTTGCGTTTATAAGCTCCGGCACATGGTCGCTGTTCGGAACGGAGACTGCCTCCCCTATTGTCAACGAGAAATCATATAATTTCAATGTAACAAACGAGGGCGGCTACGGATTTTCGACGGCGTTCCTCAAAAACATATGCGGACTGTGGCTTATTCAGGAGAGCAGACGCCAGTGGAAGCGTGAAGGCAAAGAGTATTCCTATGCCGAGCTTGAGCAGGCGGCGCTTAAGGCAGAGCCCTTCAAGTGCTTTATCGACCCCGACGCGCCCGAATTTGCGTCCCCCGGTGACCTGCCCGGCAACATAAAGGCTTATTGCGAAAAGACAGGGCAGTATGTCCCCGAGACTGTCGGCGAAGTCGTAAGATGCATTTATGAGAGCCTCGCAATGAAATACAAGAGCGTTTTCGAAGGAATAGAAAACTGCACGGGAATAAAATATCCGAACATAAATGTTGTGGGCGGCGGCGTTAAGGACTCGTTTTTGTGCCGTCTGACCGCAAACGCCTGCGGTGTGCCCGTTTATGCAGGGCCAATTGAAGCGACTGTTATGGGCAATGTCGCCGTACAGCTTATCACGGCGAAAGACATTGCCGATGTCTCCGAGGCACGCAAGTTAATAGCCGAGAGCGAAAACCTCAAGCATTTCGAGCCCGAAGACACGGATGCGTGGAACACGGCTTACGAGCGTTTTCTGAACGCGACAAAATAAGATGGAACAGCTTACCGATATAAACTACATAAAAAGACTTTTAGGCAAGCACGGATTTTCTTTTTCTAAGGCGCTCGGTCAGAATTTTCTGATTGAGCCGTCCGTGTGCCCCAAAATGGCGGAGCTTTGCGGAGCGGGCGAAAATGACGGTGTCATAGAGATAGGCCCCGGCATTGGCGTATTGACCGTGGAGCTTGCAAAAAGAGCGAAAAAGACAGTGTCAATTGAGCTTGACACAAGGCTTATTCCCGTTCTGGGCGAGACGCTGACGGATTTTCGCAACGCGCATGTAATAAATGCCGACGTGCTCAAAACCGATCTGCATAAGCTGATCGAAGACGAGTTTGCCGGCATGAATGTGTATGTCTGCGCAAACCTGCCGTATTATATCACTTCCCCCGTTATAATGTATCTGCTGGAGAGCCGTCTGCCGATTGAAAGCATAACGGTCATGGTGCAGAAGGAAGCCGCTGAACGGCTGTGTGCCGAGGTCGGTTCAAGGGACGCAGGCGCTATTACGGTTGCCGTGAACTACTACGCAAAGGCCGAGAGGCTTTTCGGTGTGGGACGTGAGTGCTTTATGCCCTCCCCCAATGTCGACAGTGAGGTTATACGCCTGACCGTAAGAAAGACACCCCCTGTGAAACTCACGAACGAGGAATTTTTCTTTGCCGTAATAAAGGCGGCGTTTTCTCAGAGAAGAAAAACCGCGGCAAACGGCCTGTCATCGGGTCTGGAACTGCCGAAGGACACAATAAACACGGCTCTCGAAAAAAGCGGTCTTGCGACCAATGTGCGTGCCGAGGCTCTTACAACCGAGCAGCTGGCGACACTCGCGAATAATCTTTGGGAGATAAAAAATGGCTGAATTTATAGTTATAGAAGGGCTTGACGGCACGGGCAAGACAACGCAGATTTCTCTTCTTGCGGACGAACTCGGAAAAAGAGGGATTGCCGTCGAGACAACCGCCGAGCCTACCGCACTGCCGACAGGCAGGCTTTTAAGGCGTGTGCTGTCGGGTGAAGTAAAATCATCCCCGTGGAGCACAGCCGCACTGTTTCTGTCTGACAGAATACAGCACAATGTCGGCGAGAACGGCATAAGGGATATGTTAGAGCAAGGCAAAACGGTCATATCGGACAGATATTATTATTCGACCTTTGCCTATCAGGGCAGTGACACGGATGTCACATGGACCATGGACATGCATTTCAGCTGCCCCGAGATAAGAAAACCCGATTTAGTCATATTTCTGACTGCGGATGTTGACGTGTGCCTTGACAGAATTCGCTCAAACCGCCCCGACGACGCAATAGAAATTTACGAAAACACCGAGTCGCTCTCAAAGACAAAGGCGAAATTCGAGCAGGTTTTCGATATGCTCGAAGACAGAGAAAACATAATTTTCGTTGATGCCGCCGGCACTGTCGAGGAAGTACACAATGCGATTATGGCGGTATATGACAGCACATTCAAAAGCGGTGAACGCAGATGACAGACAAAATTCTGCTGTTTGACTTTGACGGCACGGTAATAGACAATTCCGAAGGGATTTATAACTGCATAAAGTACGCACTTGACAAAATGGGTGTCCCCGTTCCCACCGAAAGCATTCTTCGCCGTTTTATAGGACCGTCGCTTTTTGACAGCTTTTATAAATACTGCGAAAAGGACGAAAAAAGGGCGGAGCATTTTGTGGAGCTTTACCGCGAACGTTACGCTCCCGTCGGTCATCTTGAGTCGGTGCTTTATGACGGCATATACGGCACTCTTGCAAGCCTTAAAGCGGACGGCTGTACGCTCGCCGTGTGTTCTTCTAAGCCGCTTGATTTTGTCAAAAAAATTGCCGTTCATCTTAAGGTTGACAATATTTTCTCGGCATATTTCTGCCCCGGCTTCGCAACACACGACTCAGACAAGCGTTCACTTATCGAGAGTGCGATAAAATATTATAACGCCGACAAAAATAATGTTCTTATGATAGGCGACACGATTTTTGACATTAAGGCGGCAAATGACGCGGGGGTTGACTCATTGGGTGTAAAATACGGTTTTTCCGAACCCGGGGAGCTTGAAAAATGCGGAGCGACCATGCTTTGCGACACTCCGACCGAAATTTATGAGAGGGTAAAAAAGTGGGCAACAGAGACTGTGTGATTTTTGCCGCAGGTGAATATTACAATAACATTCCGACTGTGCCGAACGGCGCGTTTGTTGTCGCCGCCGACGCGGGACTTAAGGCGTGCCGTGCGTTCGGAATCAAGCCTGATGTCATACTCGGCGACTTTGATTCATTGGGAACAATACCGACTGACGACAATGTTATTGCCCTGCCCGTTGAAAAGGACGTGACGGACACTTTTGCCGCGGTGGAAGAAGGCAAAAAGCACGGCTGTACGAACTTTTTTGTTTACGGCGCCATGGGCGGCAGACCCGACCACACGTACGCCAATATCGCTCTTGCGGCGGATTTATCAAAAAAAGGCTGTTCGTGTGTGCTTTTCGGCGACAGATATACGGTTACCGCGATAACAGACACTTCGCTTGAGATAACCGGAGAAATCGGCAGCACCGTGTCGGTATTTTCATTCTCCGAAAAAAGTGAGGGCGTAACGCTTGAGGGATTAAAATATTCTCTTGACGAAGCCGTGCTTGACTGCTATTTTCCGCTCGGTGTCAGCAATGAATTTAAGGAAAACAAAGCAAAAATCACAGTAAAAAACGGGACTCTGATAATTATGGCAGCCACCTGAAATTCCGCATAACCTGCTGTTCTGTCGGCACAGGCTGAACAATGCAGAATGTAAAATAATGTAGAATGCATAATGCATAATGAAGGAAAACGCTAAAGCGTTTTGAATTATAAAGCTTCGCAAAAAGAATATTATCCAAAACGGCTGAAGTCTTTTGCAAATAATGCATCCCGTTTTATGCATAAAAAATCGTCATTATTCTGATTATACAACAAAAAGTCTTGACAATATTATATTGCCGTTTTATAATTAAATCACAAATCCAAACAGGGGTGCTGTAAAAGGC
>CAVFUV010000074.1:7650-9551 GCA_963625735.1 bacterium | reverse complement strand
GAGGAATTCGCTTCCGAAACCGTAGAGAAATAAACGGGATATAAAACAATATTTTTCTGTACAGAACAAAAGCCGCACCCTGTGCGGCTTTTATCTTTCTTTTTTACAAAAAAAATAATTAGCAGTTATCACTTAGCCGTTAGCAGTTAGCAATGAACCGTCAAGCGAACCAATTGTCACAATGTAAGTTCAATAGTAGGCAAAAGTGAGCTTCCTTTAATTTTTTGCACTGGGCAACCCTGTACGGTATACACAAAAGCCTCGCCTCTTGCGAAGCTTTATAATCCAAGGCACTTTGTGCCTTCCTTAGTCTCTGGATACTGACCACCGGATACCGATCCCCGGTCCCTGACCCCCGGCCCCTTTCCCATTGCTAATTACTAATTGCTAATTATTCTACGCCTGTCATTTCCCTTATAACTTCCCCCGCAATCGCAAGTCCGGCTGTACCCGGCACAAAGCTGATGCTTGCGGGCGGGCGTCTGCCGTTAATTTCATCTTCGGGAATTTCGCACATTATTTCTCTTGACGGCTCGGGCGAATATACAACAGTTACTTTTTTTAGCCCCGCATCCTTATATTTTTTACGCATCGTGCGGCAGAGCTTGCAATATTCCGTTTTGTAAATATCGGTCACAACAAATCTGTCGGTATAGATTTTGTTGCCCGTGCCCATTGAAGCGATGAACGAAATGCCGTATTGACTGCACTTCCGGGCAATAATAACCTTGGCATCTGTGTCGTCAATAGCGTCAACACAGAAATCATATTTTTCATCAAAGAATTTTTCCGTGTTGTCCGCAGACAGATATTCGTTTATGACACGGATTTCGCAATCGGGGTTTATGTCGGTTCCGCGCTCGGCGAGGACCTCGGTCTTGTATCTGCCGACGGTCGAATGCAATGCGCACAACTGTCGGTTTATGTTCGACAAAGAGACAGTATCGCCGTCAACAAGAGTAAATCTGCCGATTCCGGCACGGCACAACGCCTCAAAGACATAAGACCCGACACCGCCGAGACCGAAAATTATCACATTTGATTTGTTAAGTTTTTCTACATTATCGCAGCCGACTGTCATTGCGGTACGAATAAATTCAGGCTTCATTTTATCCGACTTTCAGTTTTTTATTTGCCAATGTTGACATAAAGTTTTGTTTGTTATATAATAATGCCGAAGAGACAATCCGTCGATAGACGGCTTTGCCCCCAAAAGTAGAATTTAAAAGATTAAACCGCTACATTTTGAAGATCAGGCGGTTTTTTCTTTTATGTTATTTACGCCTGCTGATAAGAGTAAATATCGTTATCATGAGGCTGATTATGTTTATCAACACAAGTGTGTAAGTGAGCATGTCGTTCACTGTAACATAAACCATAACATCGCCCCCTTCCCGAGGGCAAAGAGTAAAGCCGCCTACCGTATACTTAGGACTATCCTTCGACAGACTTATTTTACCTGATACAATAGCTTGTGTCAATCACAAAAATATTGACATTTAACCCCTCTCGGTATATAGTAATATTGAAGAGACAATCCGTCGACAGACGGCTTTGCCCTCAATAATGCGATTAAAAAAAAGAAATAACCGCCACGTTTTGAAGGTGAGGCGGTTTTTTTCTTTTGCCTTTCCATACCGCCGAGGCCTTTTCGAACGGCCCTCTTTTAAAGATTTATTTATGGAAATTCGATTTTTCATATTGATTTTTTATACAGTTTTGGTTATAATTTATACTGGACTAAATTGGTATTCAAATTTCGGAAGGAGTATTATCTCAATGCAAATCAAATTTACCGAAACCGTTCTCAGAGACGCAAATCAGTCGCTGATAGCAACAAGAATGCCTTTTGAAGTGTTCGAACCCATTCTTACAACACTCAACAAGGCAGGTTATTATTC
>CAVFUV010000074.1:0-7640 GCA_963625735.1 bacterium | reverse complement strand
TCTCAGATACTTAAACGAAGACCCGTGGGAGAGACTTCGCAAAATAAGAAAGGCATGTCCCGACACAAAGCTTCAGATGCTCTTAAGAGGTCAGAACCTTTTAGGCTACAAGCATTATCCCGATGACGCCGTAAGACTTTTTGTCCGCAAGAGCGTAGAAAACGGAATAAACATTCTCAGAATTTTTGACGCTCTCAACGACCTTCGCAACATTGAGGTCGCTGTTGACGAGGCGCTCAAATGCGGCGCCGAGGTTCAGGGCACAATCTGCTACACAGTCTCCCCTATTCATAACCTCGAAAGCTATGTCGAGACCGCAAAGGGCTTAAAGGCGCTTGGCGTTCAGAGCATATGCATAAAGGATATGGCAGGCATTATGAGCCCCAAGGCGGCATATGAAACCGTAAAGGCGATTAAGGAAGCCGTAAATCTTCCGGTTGTTCTGCACACTCATTCAACAACGGGTCTCGGCTTTATGACCCTTCTTAAGGCGGTTGAAGCCGGATGCGATGTCATTGACACTGCTATTTCATGCTTCTCCGGCGGCACAAGCCAGCCCGCAACCGAGACTATGGACTATGTTCTTCGTGAGTACGGCTACGACACAGGGCTTGATTCAAAGTGCCTTACTAAAATAAACGATTTCTTTAAGCCTTACAGAAACGAGTGCTTAAAGAGCGGCCTATTGAACCCCGTTGTCATGGCAACAGCCACAGACGCTCTTACATATCAGATTCCGGGCGGCATGCTCTCTAACCTTGTGGCACAGCTGACTGCCCAGGGCAAGCTCGACAAGCTCGATGAAGTTCTTGCCGAAACACCCAGAGTCCGTGCGGATATGGGTTATCCGCCGCTTGTAACTCCCATGAGCCAGATGGTCGGCGTTCAGGCTACATCCAATGTCCTCTACGGCAGATACAAGAACATTTCAAAAGAGATAAAGGCGTACATCAGAGGTGAGTACGGCAGAGCACCGGGCAAGGTAAGCGAGGAGCTTACAAAGCTTGTCTTAGGTGACGAAAAGCCGCTCACATGCCGTTATGCCGACACGCTTGAACCGATTGTCGAAAAGACAAAAAAAGAGCTCGGCGATAAAGCGAAGAGCGATGAGGATGTTCTTTCATACATTGCCTTCCCCGCTCAGGCAGAGAAATTCTTCGAGCAGAGAGAAGAAAAGAAGAACAATACATTTACATACTCCATAAAGCTTATAAAGGGGGATAAATAATATGCAGTTTCAGTTACTGGGTGTATTCGAGAGAATATTTCCCGAGCAGGCGGCAAGCAGCACAATGACAGTCGGCACAAGCCTTCTTATTTCACTCATCGGCTTTCTGATAGTTTTTGCCGTTCTGGGTGTTATAGCTCTGTTTGTTAAAGGTATGGGCGGCATTTTCGACACGATAAACGCCAAGAAAAAGCCCGAACAGGCAGAAAAGGCACCCGCTTCACCGGTTACCGCTGCACCCGCTGCGTTCGCAGGCGTAAAGCTTGAAGGCACAAGCGAAAAGGAAGCCGCCGCAATAATGGCAATTGTCAGCAAGGAATGCGGTATTCCGCTCGAAAAATTACAGTTTAACTCTATAAAGTACATGGGGGATAAGAAATAATGATTTACGAAGTAACACTTAACAACAAGGTTTTTACGGTTGATGTAACCGAAGCTTCGGCGGCAGTTACAAATGTGGGCACAGCAGCTCCCGCTACCGTTCAGGCAGCACCCGTTCAGGCGGCTCCCGTTCAGGCGGCTCCGGCACAGGCGGTCGGTGCGGGCGAGCAGGTAAAAAGCCCCATGCCCGGCAACATTCTCGCAGTTAACGTAACACCCGGTGCGGCGGTAAAAGCCGGCGACGTCATGTTCATTCTCGAAGCCATGAAAATGGAAAACGAAATTGTTGCTCCCGTAAGCGGCACGGTAAAACAGGTTCTTGTAGCTAAAGGCTCTGTTGTAAACACAAACGAAGTTCTTGCCGTTATATAAAAGGGAGGACGCGTAATTATGGATCTTATTTTACAGGTATTACAGGGGCTGTGGGAAGACTCCGGTTTTGAATCTCTCACCTGGCAGAACGGCGTTATGATTCTTGTATCGTTTGTCTTCCTGTTCCTCGCCATCAAAAAGAAATTCGAGCCTCTGCTTCTTGTGCCCATCGCGTTCGGCATTCTTCTTGCGAACCTCCCGGGTGCGGACATAATGAAGGACGTAACCGGCGGTCTTCTGGGTTCATATAACCAGGAAGCCGTTGAAGGCGCGATGTGGTTCGAATCGGGCATTCTGCGTATACTTTATGTCGGCGTCAAGTCGAGCATATTCCCGTGTCTGATATTTATGGGCGTCGGTGCTATGACTGACTTCGGCCCGATGCTTTCTAATCCCGTTTCGCTTATCCTGGGTGCGGCGGCACAGCTCGGCATTTATGTCGCGTTTATAGTTGCTCTTCTTATGGGCAAAATCACACCCGACATGGCATTTACTCCCACTCAGGCGGCGGCAATCGCCATCATCGGCGGTGCGGACGGCCCCACGGCCATTTATCTTGCGTCAAAGCTTGCTCCGGAGCTTCTTGCCCCCATCGCGCTTGCGGCGTATTCTTACATGGCGCTTATTCCCATTATTCAGCCGCCCATCATGAAGCTTCTCACAACTCAGAAAGAGAGAGAAGTAAAGATGGAACAGCTTCGCAAGGTTACAAAGACCGAGAAGATTATATTCCCGATTGTTGTTCTTATTCTTGTCGCGTTCCTTCTGCCCTCAGTCGCTCCCCTGCTCGGCATGCTTATGCTCGGCAACCTGTTTAAGGAGTGCGGCGTTACGGAGAGACTTTCGGACACAGCTCAGAATGCTCTTATGAATATTGTTACAATCATGCTCGGCGTCTGCGTCGGCGCTACCGCAAACGGTGAGGACTTCTTGCAGTGGAGAACAATAGGCATAGTCGTTCTGGGACTTATCGCTTTCTCATTCTCAACCGCAGGCGGCGTGCTTATCGGCAAGCTTCTTTATGTAATCACAAAGGGCAAGATAAATCCCCTTATCGGTGCGGCAGGCGTTTCGGCTGTTCCCATGGCGGCACGTGTTGCGCAGGTTGAAGGCAGAAAGTACAACCCCACAAACTTCCTTCTTATGCACGCTATGGGTCCCAACGTCGCAGGCGTTATAGGTTCAGCCGTTGCGGCAGGGTTCCTCTTAGTTATGTTCAAATAAGTGCAATAAAAAAGCCAGGATTTAGACAAAGAGTGGAGTGTGGAGAGTGGAGTGTGGAGTTGTTCTGAAGTTTTGTTTTTTTCTCTTGGTTTGAATTGACTTCATATTTCTGTTTAAATACAAAATACCGTCCGACTGCAAAATCGGGCGGTTTTTTTGACAAAATTACCTCTTGCGAAGCTATATAAATCAAGTCCGCAGGACTTCCTCAGTCACCGGCCACCGGATGCTGACCACTGGTCACTTTTTCCTTTACTGATTACTAATTGTAACGTCCGCCGTTTCCACTCTGATTACTTTTCTGAGCTGTGTCAGCGTCGTTTCAATCTGCAATCCGATTCTGCCGCCGCTGAAGAAAACCCGGTCACGGTTTTCGGCAGTCGAATCAAATACGGTGCGGAAGAATTTTTTCATTCCCACAGGCGAACAGCCGCCGTGAATATACGCGGTCAGGGGCAGCAGCTCCTTTGATTTTACCATGTCTATGCTCTTTTCGCCAACCGCTTTAGCCGCCTTTTTAAGGTCAAGCTCTTTGGCGACAGGCACAACGAAAACATAGTGCTCACCTGTTTTTCCGACTGTTACAAGCGTCTTGAAAACATCGTCGACATTCTGATTCAGTATCGCCGCAACCTCAACTCCGCTGACTGCACCGTCCTCGGCAAGACCGTATGAATGCGTCTTGAAATCAATCTTCTTCTGCGTCAACAGCCGCACGGCATTTGTCTTTTCGGGAATATCTTTCATATCATGCACCTTCTTTAACGCTATTATATGACAAGTTTTCTTCCCCGTCAATATACTAAACAGCCCCGAACAATATTGCGGCAAAGTCTTTTCTCAGATAAAAAACATGATGCGCATTTTCATGTTTTTCCGAAATTCGCCCTGTACTTTATTGACATCGAGGCGGCAAAAGACTATTATATATTGCGGACTTTTCAAAAAAGAGGTACTTTTATGGCAACGGGATTACCCGCATCAAAAAAGTATATTAAGGATTTTCAGAAGCCGCTTCGGTTTGCGCAGGACGGCAAATTCAGAATACTTCACCTGACCGACATTCACGAGGTTGACCCCGAAATGGATGACGACGAGGACAAGAGCATACCTGCGGCTAAAACAACCGAGACAATGCACGTTATCGAAGAATGCCTTGACCGAACAAACCCCGATCTGGTCGTGTTCGGCGGCGATAACATAAGCGGATTCTGGAAAGAGTTCACATACGATTATATGTATAAGACGATTAAACGCATTGTGGAGCCTGTCGCAAAAAGAAACATTCCGCTTGCTATTGTGTTCGGCAATCATGACGCCGAGTGCGAGTATATGCATCCGTTTATGTCGAAAGAAAATCAGATTCGCATATATTCCGAGTATGAAAATTTCAGAGGCACAATGAACGATGAGGACGTTTTCGGCTGCTGCAACTGCTCACTCCCCGTTCTGTCGTCGGACGGCTCCCGCACGGCGTGGAATATCTGGTGCATTGACTCGAATGACTATATAAGAGATGAAAAGCACAATCAGATTCAGGGCGCGGGCTACGGCTATGTGCATGAAGATCAGATAAAATGGTACGAAAAGCACGCCGAGGAGCTTAAGGCGGTAAACGGCGGCAAGCGCGTTCCGTCTGTGCTGTTTCAGCATATCCCCGTAAAGCGTGAGTTTTCAAAGTTTGTCGAAGTCCCCGAAAAAGGTGAAAACACCGTGTCGCTTGCCGGCAGATATTATACAGTCCCCGACAACGCTTTTGTGTGCGGAGAGCTTCACGAGTCCCCCTGCCCTCCCAATGACCATGACGAACAGTTTGACAGCTGGGTTAAGACGGGCGATATTGTGGCGGCGATTTTCGGTCATGACCATGTAAATTCGTTCACGATGGAAATTGACGGAATACAGCTTATACAGACACCCGGTGCGGGCTATCACACATACGGCGGCCCTCACGGCGGACGGCTTATTGTTCTTGATGAGAACATTCCCGACAGAATCGAAACGCAGATTATATATGTCGACAGAATTACGGAGGCAGACATAAAATGAACAAGGAATATCTTTTTGAAATGCACGCCCACTCGAGCGAAGTCAGTGCGTGTGCCAAAGTGCCGGTTGAGGAAATTGCGGATGTATACCCCAAGGCGGGCTATGACGGAATTATTCTGACAAACCATGTAAACGGCAGCACGTTCAGGCATGTGGGGCTTGAGGATGCCCCGTGGAGCGAAAAGGCGGAGTTCTTTCTCTCAGCTTATTACAGACTTAAGGAGCTTTGCAAAGGCAAAATGACCGTGCTCTTAGGTGCGGAAATCTCGTTTAAGGGTTCGTGGAATGACTATCTTGTCTACGGCATAACCGAGGATTTTATCAGAAATATGGGTGACGTGAGAAAAATGTCGTACGGGGATTTTTCGAAGATTGCGCACGAAAACGGTTTTCTGTTTCTTCAGGCGCATCCGTTCAGAGTTGACATGACGATTTCAGACCCCGATTATCTTGACGGATACGAGATTTTCAACGGCAACCCAAGACACAACTCTTCAAATCACATCGCCAAAAGATGGGCGGAGGATCACGGCAAGACGATAGTTACATCCGGTTCCGATTTTCACGAGCACGGCGACAGCATAACCGGCGGAATTTATTTCGCGAATCCGATAAACAATAATGACGATTTGTTAAGAGAATTAAGAGCGGGAAATTACAGATTAAAGACAGGCAAAGACACATAATAAACATTAAAGTTGTGCCCCGGCAGTTTTTGAGGCTGTCGGAGCGCGTTTTTATTTAAGTGCCGTAAATTTTACCAGTGCTTTGCTCCGCATTCGCAATACTGCTTAATCTTGAAAATCTTATTGAAGAAATTTAATATCTTCCAGAAGAATTTCTGAATGCCCTTAGTCTTGTGACACATATGCGAGCAGTTTTCGGACGGATCCTTTGTGCCGAGGTCTTTGCCGCAGCTGTCGCACTTGCCGTCTTTATTTGCGTCGGTGTGACCTGTCGCCGCTATAACGGAAGTCTCCGTCTTTGCACATCCGGTACATGTACGTGTACGTATGCCGTTTTCGGTGCAGGTCGGTGCTTTTGTCTGCACCCAATCTGTCATTGTATGGTCGGTTGACGAGATTGCGGTAACATCCTTCTTTTCGGAACAGCGTGTGCAGTGGTGCGACTTTGAGCCGTCTGTTGTGCAGGTAGCTTCGGTGTCAACCGTCCACTCCGTCGAGAAATCATGATCGAGAGGCTCGGTTATATCGGTCTTATAACCCTGTCCGCACTCGGTGCAAAGGTAAATTGTATACCCCTGCTGTGTGCATGTGGGTGCTATGACAGATACCAATTCGCCCTGAGTGTGCGGTGCGGGGTCGGTGTATTCAGTATAACTATGCTTGCATTTTGAGCACGTATAGTATGTACAACATTTTTCGTAGCAGGAAGAGTAGGTATATGAACCGTAGCTGTGTTCGCACGCTTCGATTTTAGTAACGGAAGCGGTAAATGTCTCGGTGCTGTCGCAGTCATTAAATAAGGTCAGATAATATGTTTCGCCGGCCTCTAATGAAACAGGGAAAAAAACATTGCCATAATATCCGTAATTTGCGTCCAAAATTACATAGCCGTAACTGCTGCTGGACGTACTGAATGTAAATTTGTACGTTGCCGTCTCGGTCGGAATAAATTTTATATATTCTTCGTCGTCGGTTTCAATCGAAACAGAAAGCCTTGTGCCCTCTGTCAATACCGGCTCGGTATATTCGATTATCGTTACGTCAAATGTGCATTCGGCACCGGAATAACTCACGGTAAGTGTGCACGTGCCGAGCTTTGAAGTGTCAAAACCGGTTATATCAAAACCTGTCGTTCTGTCGGCTGTTGTGCCGTCCGTGAATGTAACGGTAATGACAAGGCCGTCTGTTTTAAGCTGTTTGCTATGCATATATTCCTCTTTATTCGTATATTCCGTTTTATTCGGCATTGTCTTAACGGCGATGCCTGCGACCTCTTTTTCTTCAATCGCAATAAAATTATTTCCGTTACCTGAGGCATAGGTCTGTGCCGTTGAATCGTATATGCCGTGAACTGTAACAGAATCGGGGATAACATCCGACTCAAATACACAGTCTTTGTTGAGAACCGTAACATTCTCTAACGAAGAGGTACCGATAAAATCATACATCGCTCTGTAGCAGATTTTTGTTGTTTTTTCGGAAAGCTCAAGCTCCGTCATTTTTTTGGCAACGGGATATGCATATAATGTTGAAAGATCCTTTGAATAAAGAATACCGTCAACCGAAGTATATGCGGTGTTATCGGGGGACACATTGATTTCTTCAAGAGATAACGCATAGAACCAATAGCCGTCATCAATTGCCTTTACGCTTGCGGGAATATTGACTTTTTTCAATGATCTGCCCGATACAGTGATATC
>CAVFUV010000073.1:0-9574 GCA_963625735.1 bacterium | reverse complement strand
AGATAATGCAGAGCCTTTATTTCTGCGAATAAGGCAGTCGCGAAATAAAGTGCTTTTTAAATAAATTCTCGGTTATTTAAGCATTATTATCGTTTTCCGTTGTGCCCGAACGTCGGGTGCAAGTCCACATACGGTATTTCCGTTTTACGGCACAGTCATTTGCCGCCGTATTTTTTCAGACAGCGAATTTTATATAAAAGAAAAGAAGACATACGGTGCAATCCTTTTGCCGTAATTCGTCGGACAGATACCGAAAGAATTATGAAACAAGGAGGTGCATTGAATGAAGATATCCATAGTAGTTGCGATAATAATTGCCGTCATATTAGCTGCGGCGGCAGGAGTTATATGCTTTTTCCTGGGTGTGTCCCACCGCAAAAAAATAGCGGAAAAAGCAATAGGCGACGCGGAAGAGGAAGCAAAACGCATTGTAAGCAACGCCATCACACAGGCGGAAGCGAAAAAGCGTGAAGCTGTCATCGAAGCAAAAGATGAAATCCACCGTGAGCGTACCGAATACGAAAAGGAAATCAAAGATCGCCGTGCCCAGGTTCAACGCTCGGAACGCCGACTCATTCAAAAAGAAGAGTCTCTTGACAAAAAGACCGATGCTCTCGAAAAAAAAGAGGAGCTTATCGCAAAGAGACAGAAAGAAGCCGATGCCCGTCTTGAGGAAGTCGAAGCACTCAAAAAGAGAGAGTACGTCATACTCGAAAACATATCCGGCTTTACAAAAGAACAGGCTAAGGAATACATGATTAAGCAGCTCGACGGCCAGCTTGACCATGAAAAAGCGGTACACATTCTGAATTACCGTGAACAGCTCAAAGACGAATCCGAAAACATTGCGCGTGAAGTCATAAGCAACGCGATTCAGAGATGTGCGGCTGACCATGTCGCGGAAGCCACAGTTTCCGTTGTCGATCTGCCCAACGACGAGATGAAGGGCAGACTTATAGGCAGAGAGGGACGCAACATCCGTACTCTCGAAACCATCACAGGTGTCGATCTTATCATTGACGACACGCCCGAAGCCATTACCGTTTCAAGCTTTGACCCCGTTCGCAGAGAGGTTGCCAGAGTTACAATCGAAAAGCTTATCTCCGACGGTCGTATACATCCCGCGAAAATCGAAGAGATGTATGAGAAAGCCAAAAAAGAGGTTGACGCTTCAATCAAGCAGGCAGGCGAAAGAGCCGTGCTTGAAGCAGGCGTTAACGGCATAAACAGCGAGCTTGTGAAGCTTTTGGGCAAGCTCAAATACCGCACAAGCTACGGTCAGAACGTACTTAACCATTCACTTGAGGTTTCATATCTTGCCGGTCTTATGGCGCAGGAGCTGGGCGGCGACGTTAAGCTCGCAAAGCGTGCCGGACTTCTCCACGATATAGGCAAGGCTCTCGACCACGAGATGGAGGGCACACATATTGCTCTGGGTGTTGAGTACGCCAAGAAATACAAAGAAAAAGAAGATGTTCTTCACGCAATCGAAGCACACCACGGCGATGTAGAGGCAAAAACGCTTGTTGCCGTTCTGGTTCAGGCGGCGGATGCAATTTCCGCGGCTCGCCCCGGAGCGAGAAGAGAAAATCTTCAGAACTATATCAAGCGTCTTGAACGCCTTGAAGAAATCGCGACTTCATTTGAGGGTGTTGAGCGTTCATTTGCCATTCAGGCAGGACGCGAGGTCCGCATAATGGTAAAGCCCGAGATTATCACGGACGACAAGATGACGATTCTTGCGCATGACATTGCGACAAAGATTGAAAATGAGCTGGAATATCCCGGACAGATAAAGGTTCATATTATCAGGGAAAACAGAGCATTCGATTTCGCAAAATAATCTTACAATTGCGTCCCCGAAGCGATGGCCGTTTCGGGGACTTTGCATTGATTGCAATTTTCAATTGCAATCAATGCAAAGTCCAATTAACAATTAGTAATTAATAATTAACAATGGTGGAAAACGCTAAAGCGTTTTAAATTATAGAGCTAAGCCATAGATTAGACTTATAACAAAAATTCAGTTTTTGAATTTGCGAAGCATATATAAATCAAGTCCGCAGGACTTCCGACATTATTAATTGTTAATTGTTAATTATCCAAAGTGTTTTTCGCTTAAATTTACTTTATTGCAAAGCCGGTGATCCTATCAACATCCTATTCGTCGGCGACGTTGTGTCGTCATACGGTGTCGATTTTCTGTTAAATACACTGCCGCAGATTAAGCGGGCATACAAAACGGATTTCTGTGTCGTTAACGGTGAAAATTCCGCCGTCGGCAACGGAATAACGCCCAACTCCTATAACGATCTGCTCTCAGCCGGTGCGGATCTCATCACCGGCGGCAATCACACATTCCGCCGCCCGGAGTTTGCCGATATTCTTGACGATGAATTTTCCGCCGCAATACGCCCGGCAAATGTCCATTCGTCCGCTCCCGGCAGGGGCTATGCCGTACTGACACGAGGCTCAAAAAAATTAGGTGTCATAAATCTTATGGGCGAATCGTTTATGGACATGAAGGTAACAGATCCCTTCGATAAATTAGACGAGCTTATAAAGCTCTTAAACAGCCAGAACGTAAAAAACATTCTTGTCGATTTTCACGCCGAAGCGACAGGCGAAAAACGCGCGATGGGATTTTACGCCGACGGCAGAGTAAGCGCCCTGCTCGGTACTCACACTCACGTACGCACGGCAGATGCCCGAATTCTACCGAACGGCACTGCATATCAGACGGATGTGGGCATGACGGGTGTCGTAAATTCCGTTCTTGGCGTTAATCCCGATGATATTATAAAAAGACTTCACACAGGGCTGCCGGTCAGATTTACCAATAATCCCGGGCCATGCTCCATGGGATGCACAATCATTAAAACAGATGACAACACGGGTAAAACCGTTGCTATAGAGAGCTATGAAATGCAATAAACTTTTAACCGGAATAACCGCATTCATCACAGCGGCGGCACTTGTGCTGTTGCCGTCATGCAAGGCGGATAATAATACCGAAACAACAACAGATACCGCAACATATGAGCAGACAACCGAGCAAAAGACACCGCTCGGCATTATCTCCGTACCCTATACGTCGCTTGATTCATTAAGCCCGTTTTATACAAAATCAACACTCAATTCGGCACTGACTTCCCTTCTGTACCGTTCGCTGTATGTGCTTGACGCGGGCTTTGAACCGACAGCGGACATGGCGACGGATGCGCAGGTTAACGGCACATCCGTTACGGTGTCGCTTAATGCCGATATGCGTTTTTCGGACGACTCGTATCTGTCCGCGGACGATGTCGTATACTCATTCAACAAGGCGAAAAGCTCCTATCTTTATTCGCAGTCGCTTAAAAACGTGTCGAGCTGTGTAAGCTCCGGCAAGCTTACGGTTACATTTACGCTTAATTCCGTCGATGTAAATATTCTGTCGGTTCTCACCTTCCCCATTGTCAGAAACGGCACGGCGGAGAGCGCGGACGTTATCCCCACAGGCTCGGGCAGATATTATATTCAGGTAGGCGAGCTTCGGACAAATCTTCTGTGCAATATGAATTACAACGGCGACATTGCGGGCATAGGCACAATCCGTCTTGTTGACGTAAACGATTCGTCCTCCGTCAATCATATGCTGACAACGGGCGAAATTGACTGCTATTTTTCGGATCTGTCCGACGGCTCGGCAGAGAGAACATACGCCAATGTAAACGAGGTCTATTTAAACGAGCTTGTATATATCGGCATAAACGCAGGTGATTTTCCGCTTAATAATGCCGACATGCGAAAAGCTCTCTCTTTTGCCTGCGACAGACAGGAGATAGTCGACAACGCCTTTCAGAGCCACGCCCGTGCAACGGAAGTGCCGTTTAATCCGTCATGGACACCGATTACCGAAACAAAGGAATCAATATATTCCGCTTCGGAGGGCGGCACAACTGCGGCAAACACTCTTCTTAAGACCCTGGGCTACGGCACGGACGGAAATTCACTCACTCTTCGCCTGCTGTACATGGACACAGGCACATTTATAAGAAACACGGCGACCGTAATAAGCGAGCTTCTGTCAAAGGTCAATATCACGGTTGAGCTTGTGGCGGCGGAAGCGGACGATTATATAAGCAAGCTTAAGTCCGGCGATTTTGATTTATATTTAGGTGATGTAAAGCTTACGGCAAACATGGATTTAAGCGGATTTTTCGATGAAGACGGGGCGTTCAGCTATGGCATACCGACCGAGCTGTCCGTTCGCACAAAATACGCGCAATATAAAGCCGGCACGGAGTCGCTTGACGCATTCCTGCGTTCATTTAACGAGAGCGAGCCGTTTATTCCGCTTCTGTTCCGCAACGGCAGATTCTGCTATTCAAGAAGCATAACAGGCACAATCGAAGTCACTGCGGGCAATCTGTATGGGACGATTGATAAGTGGAAATGCGACTGACAGTGGTCAGTGGTCAGTGGTCAGTGGCCAGTGGCCAGTGACCGTTGCCGGTTACCGATGATCAGCAAAGCTGTATCCGGAAAACTACCACGGTAGCTCTACTTTGCGTTAGCTTATAATCCAAGTCCGCAGGACTTCCGAAATTGCAAATTGCAAATTGCTAATTGCTAATTATACAAGGGGGTACATTCAATGAAAAAAGCCAAGAGAATTTTAGCACTTTTTCTCACCGCACTTCTCGCCCTGGGGGTATTGTCGCCGATGACGCTTGCCGCCGAGACGGCGACAAAGACAAAGGATATCACGGTAACATTCTGTCAGACCGAGGCACGCAAGCAGCTTGATATGGTCAATGAAATGCGTACCGGTGATGAAGCATGGTACTATGATAAACAGGGAAATGTCATTACACTGTCAAACCTCGGCACACTTACATGGGACTATGAGCTTGAAAAGGTCGCCATGCAGAGAGCTGCCGAAACGGTTGTTAATTGGGCGCACACAAGACCTAACGGTCAGTCCTGCTTTACCGCATATCCGAACGGATATAACGCATCGGGAGAAAATATCGCTTACGGTCACTATGACTCCGAAATGGTTGTAAATGACTGGAAGGAAACGGACGAAAACTATGACGGTCAGGGACACCGCAGAAATATGCTGAACGGTAACTTTACCGCATTTGCCGCCGCCTGCGTTGAGTATAACGGCAGAAAATACTGGGTTCAGGAGTTCGGCAATCCCGTTCTCGGCACAACTGTTACAGTTGCCTGTGATGAGACAAAAACCGTTACAATAGACATAAGCGGCATGACCGACGACACGGACGACCCCGTAGTAACACCCACAGACCCCGCCGCAGATCCCGTAAAACCGAGCGACCTGCCGTATGACCCCGAAAACCTTGTCACATATTCCATGGTTTACGGAACGACCTGCACCACAAAAGAACTGCTTAATAATTATGACTCAGATTATTATATCGCGTCCAATGACATGGAGCTGATTATGGCGAACACAAGACTTGCCACCGGAATGTTTTTATATGACGGCTCTCACAACATGAAAATGAAAATTGTCGTAATGGGTGATGTTGACGGCGACGGCAATATAAGCGTATCGGATGCCCGTCTGGTGCTCAGAAATGCCGTTAAGCTTGAGGACTTCACTTTTATGCTTCGTCTTGCATCCTGTGTTGTGTCACGCACCGCAGGTTCTGCCGTTCCGAACCGCGCAAGCGTAAATGACGCAAGAAGCATTCTGCGTGCGGCTGTGTCACTCGAGTCTCCCGTTGACTGGAGCTGAAGATGAACGCCGATATTTTTCCTCAGCATATAAAAGACCTGTCAAAGCGTGCGGAGAGTCGAAACAGATTTGTATTTTCGGATTTTCTGACACCCGATGAGCAGTCAACCGTGCTGTCCCTAAAAAGAGAGCTTTGCGAGGTTTCATTTTTCGGCGGTGCGGACGCTTGCGAGAGAGTTATGGCCCGATTCGGTTCGGTCTGTGAAATGGGATATGAAGTCCCGTTCCCGATTGCCACGATAAAAATTTCTCCGCTTAATATCCGCTTTGCCGAGGAGCTGACACACCGTGACTGCCTTGGGGCTGTTATGTCCTTAGGGCTTGAGCGGTCGCAGATTGGCGATATCGTCATGCGTGACAAGTGCTGTTATATGTTCGTCTGTGAAAACAAGAGCGAATATATATGCAATGAGCTTAAAAAAATACGCCATACGGATATAAAATGCGAAATCACATCGTTTGACGACAGCGAACCGCTGTTTAAGACACAGACAAAGACGGTTATTATATCGTCCGACAGGCTCGACTGCGTAATAAGCGGCGTTTTCAATATGTCACGGTCGGACTGTTCCGCACTTTTTGAAGGCGGCAAAATTTTCGTAAACGGACGGCAGATTTTGTCACCGTCCTTCCGCCCCGATGACGGCGACACCGTTTCGGTTCGCGGTCACGGCAAATTTATTTTCCACAACCCCACATCGAAAACAAAAAAAGGCAGACTTGTAGTTGATATTGAATTGTTTATATAAAAAACAATTTACGAGAACTAAACCATCCATTCACAAAAAAGCAAGGCCACATCCTTTACCGGACATGACCTTGCATTTTTATTATATCATTTGTTTATGCTTCAGAACAAAACTCAGTACAGCGAGCAAACTTTCCTCTTGCGAAGCTTATATAAATCCAAGTCCGCAGGACTTCCTCAATTTATTGGTTGTCGGATCGCTGCCACAAATCCTCATTAGTCAACACAACTGCCGGATAGTGACCACCGGCCACCGGATACCGGCCACCGGCCACTGCTGAAAAATGGATTCATCCATTTTTCAGCAAACCGTATCCGCCAACTGTATCGTCGACACATCAACGTAATGATGCTCAAACACTGCCGAGCCGTCGGAGGAGATTGTAAGCGTAGAACCGCCGTTTTTCTCTTCATCCCAATAACAGCCGGGACCGGTCTTGAGGGCATATGAAAGACGAATGCCATCATACATTATCGACGCACAGTTTACGTGATCGTGACCGGCTATAATGTTCTTTGTGCTGCCGAGGGATTTGCATACATCGAAAAAGCCGGTGTTATTTTCATCCTTGGGACTGCAGATGCCTTCGCCGTTATCGCCGAAATAGTCAACATCTGTATCCTCATAGTAGCACTCGTTTTCTTCGTCATAGACGGACTTCCATGCATCCTTGTATTCGCAGACGGGAATGTGAATAAACACAGTGCTTTCGACCGTGCCGCCGTTTTCTTCGGCAATACCGTTGACTGCCCACTTGTACCAGTTAATCTGATTTGTCCAGAGGTGGTCATAGCCGCCGTTTTCAGCATCGGAATGAGTGTCCATCATGAAAAGCGTATGGATAATCTTGCCGTTTTCGGTAATGTTGAGAATATAGTTGCCGTAGCCCATATCCTTTGGACCGAACTTGAACAGACAATTCTCGGCTTCTGACATTCTGTAAGCCGCCCAGAACTCGCTTATAAGATGCTGACCGTCATGGTTGCCCATTATCGGAGCCCACGGAATACCGTATGCATCAATAAAGTTGATAAGCTCAAGATATGCGACAGGACCCCACGCGTTGTCACCGGTGAGGGTGATAAGATCGGGATTAAGCTCTTTTACAAGTCTGTCAATTGTCTCGGACGCTATTGTCCACTCGTCCGAATAAGCCTCTTTGTCTTTAAGCTGAACATCGGCAATGTTGAGCACAACAAAATCCTTGTCGGGATTTTTTTCGAGCTCCACCGCGTATGTGTCGGACGAATATTCGTCATTAACACTCCAGTCATAGAAATACTTGTCTTCTCCGCCGACAACAGCAGCGGTGATGGGCGTTAAAATCTGAGTAAAAGACAGAATAAATGCCATCAATAATTTAATAATCGCCATTTTTCTTCCTCCGAAAAATTTTATTTGGTTTATTTTACCAAAACTTCAAAGCAAATGCAATACTTTTTATTGTATTTACAAAAAAAACACCGTCCGGCATAATTTTGAAGTCGGGCGGTGTAATTTCTGTTACAGAATTATAAGAATGTGATTATTTGGTGGGGACAAGCTTTTCTTTGCCGCCCATGTAGGGACGAAGGGCAACGGGGATATTTACGCTGCCGTCCTCGTTGAGGTTATTTTCCAAAAAAGCAATAAGCATTCTGGGAGGAGCGACAACGGTGTTGTTGAGGGTATGGGCGAGATATTTGCCGTCTTTGCCGTTGACTCTGATTTTGAGTCGTCTTGCCTGCGCGTCACCGAGATTGGAGCATGAACCGACTTCGAAATATTTCTTCTGTCTGGGGCTCCATGCCTCAACGTCAACGCTCTTTACCTTAAGGTCGGCAAGGTCACCGGAGCAGCACTCAAGCGTACGAACGGGGATATCCATGCTTCTGAACAGGTCAACCGTGTTCTGCCAGAGCTTATCAAACCACATTTTGCTCTCTTCGGGCTTGCAGACAACAATCATTTCCTGCTTCTCGAACTGATGAATACGGTATACGCCTCTCTCTTCTATGCCGTGTGCACCTTTTTCTTTGCGGAAACAGGGTGAATAGCTCGTAAGAGTATAGGGCAGGTCTTTTTCGTCAAGGATGGTATCGATAAATTTGCCTATCATGGAGTGCTCGGATGTGCCGATAAGATAGAGATCTTCGCCCTCAATTTTGTACATCATGGCATCCATCTCGGCAAAGCTCATAACACCGGTGACTACATCGCTTCTGATCATGAAGGGCGGTACGCAGTAAGTAAAGCCGCGGTCAATCATGAAGTCTCTTGCGTATGAGATAACGGCGGAGTGAAGGCGAGCGATATCGCCCATAAGGTAATAGAAACCGTTGCCGGCTACTTTACGCGCGGAATCGAGGTCAATGCCGTTGAATCGTTCCATAATATCGGTATGATAGGGAATTTCAAAATCGGGAACAACAGGCTCGCCGAAGCGTTCGACCTCGACATTTTCGGAGTCATCCTTGCCGACGGGAACGGAATCATCGATGATATTGGGAATTGTCATCATGATTTTCTTGATTTTCTCGGCAAGCTCGGTTTCTTTTTCCTCTGCGGCGGCAAGCTCGGCGGAGCTGATGTTAACAAGCTCCTTCATCTTTTCGGCTTCTTCTTTTTTGCCCTGATGCATTAAAGCACCGATCTGCTTTGAATATTTGTTTCTGTCTGCTCTTAATTTATCGGCGTTCTGCTTGTTGAGACGGCTCTCTTTGTCAAGCTCGATAACTTCGTCAACAAGGGGCAGCTTGCTGTCCTGGAATTTCTTTTTAATGTTCTCTTTTACGATATCGGGATTTTCTCTTAAAAACTTAATGTCAATCATTTTTATGTGTCTCCTTTTGGGTTTATTGATAATTAAAAAAAATAATTCTAATAGCGATGTTTAGTGTGAAGTTTGGAGTGTGGAGTGTGGAGTGTGGAGTTATATCAAGTGTGAAGTTTTGAGTGTGGAGAGTGGAGTTAGCTTCGCAAAAAAAATAAATTTTACTCCTGTATTTTAACTGTAATGTCAGCGAAGCCTATATAAATCCAAGACACGCAGTGTCTTCCTTAGTTCCCCGGCCCCTGACCCCCGGTTCCCGGC
>CAVFUV010000072.1:0-9593 GCA_963625735.1 bacterium | reverse complement strand
GGCATCATACTCTATATTATTCTTATCGTAATAATCCTTAACCGCCGCTTTGATTGCCTCTTCCGCCAGCACGGAGCAATGCATCTTGTACGCCGGCAGACCGTCAAGAGCCTCTGCCACAGCCTTGTTTGAAAGCTCCATCGCTTCGCTTAATGGCTTGCCCTTTATCATCTCGGTTGCCATGGAGCTTGACGCAATCGCCGAGCCGCATCCAAAGGTCTCGAACTTGACATCCGTCACGGTGTCGTTGTCTATTTTAAGATAGATTTTCATTATATCTCCGCATTTTGCGTTGCCGACTTCGCCGATGCCGTCCGCGTTTTCTATCACGCCGACATTTCTGGGATTGCGGAAATGATCCATAACCTTTTCACTGTAAAGTGCCATTTTTATTCACCTCATCAAAGTAAAAATTCTTTTTCGCCGTTGAGCTTTTCACGCCACAGCGGCGACATATTTCTCAGATGCTCCACTATATTCGGAACCTGAGTCAGAATGTAATCAATCTCTTCTTCCGTGTTCTGCTCCGACAGAGACAGACGCAGAGAACCGTGTGCGATTTCGTGCGGTCTGCCGATTGCAAGCAGAACATGGCTCGGGTCAAGTGACCCCGAAGTACACGCAGAACCCGACGACGCACGTATGCCCTTATCGTCAAGAAGAAGCAGAAGGCTCTCCCCTTCTATCCCCTCAAATATGAAATTGACATTACCGGGGAGTCTGTTTTCTCTTGTGCCGTTAAGTGCCGAATGGGGAATTTTCGACAGACCGTCTATCAGTCTGTCACGAAGATACGCCGTCTTTTTCGCGTTCTCGTCAATATGCTCGTTCGCTTCCTTAAGAGCCGCCGCCATGGAAATTACACCGGGCAGATTTTCAGTCCCCGCACGCTTGCCGCGCTCCTGTGCGCCGCCCTCAATCAGAACGCTCAGCGGTATTCCCTTTCTTGCGTACAGCACGCCGACGCCCTTAGGTCCGTGGAATTTGTGACCTGACAGAGAGAGCATATCGATATTCTGTTCTGTGACATCTATATGCAGATGCCCCGCCGCCTGAACGGCATCCGTGTGAAACAGCACGCCCTTTTCACGGCAGATTTTGCCTATCTCGGCAATGGGCAGAATTGAACCAATCTCGTTATTCGCGAACATTGTCGTGACAAGACACGTGTCGTCACGAATGGCATTTCTTACCTGCTCCGGCGTTATGTTGCCGTATGAATGAACGTCCAGAAGTTCAACCTCAAAGCCCTCTTTTTCGAGTTTTTTAAGAGTATGAAGCACTGCATGATGCTCAAACGCCGTTGAAATAATATGCTTCTTGCCTTTTTTTTCGCCGATTCTTGCCGCCGATATAATCGCCTGATTGTCGGCTTCACTGCCTCCCGAAGTAAAATATATTTCTTTCGGAGAACATCCGAGCACCTTTGCGACATCTTCACGAGCCTTTCTTAAATCGTCTGCGGCACTCTGACCTACACTGTGCAGGCTTGACGGATTGCCCCATGAATTTTCCATGGCGTTTATCATGGCGTCAATTGCCGTTCTGCTCATTTTTGTCGTTGCGGCATTATCCGCGTAAACGTTCATATGTATCCCTTCTTACGGTTTTTATTTACCTACTAATTTGGTATGCAAGTGTATAATACAGTATTAACGGCTGTTTGTCAAGAGGTTTTATGGAAATTCAGTCAAACGATTTTTTGCGGACAAAACAACACAAAATTAATTGACATAAATACAAAAGTTTGATAAAATAAAATTTAGTTTTATTTTGGAGGCAATAAAAATGGAAGTAAGAATATTTGACACTCCCGAAGAAATCGCTGTTGCGTGTGCGGATGAATTTGAGGCACTGCTCACAAAAAAGCCCGACTGTGTTCTGGGTCTTGCAACGGGCGCGTCCCCTGTGCCGACATACAGGGAGCTTATAAAAAGATACAATGACGGCAGAATTTCTTTTAAGAATGTAACGACATTCAATCTTGACGAGTATGTAGACCTGCCGAAAGCCGACAAAAACAGCTATTATACATTTATGCACGACAACCTTTTCAATTCGGTTGACATAAAAGAAGAGAATGTTCATTTTCTTGACGGCAACACCGCCGACACCGAGAAGGAATGCAAAAATTATGACGCGATGATTGACAACGCCGGCGGAATTGACATTCAGCT
Organism: bacterium; assembly: GCA_963625735.1. Classification (GTDB taxonomy): domain Bacteria; phylum Bacillota; class Clostridia; order Oscillospirales; family Acutalibacteraceae; genus RUG806. The sequence continues at coordinate 7,416 of CAVFUV010000072.1, read as the reverse complement.
TTTAGGGATAGGCACAAACGGCCACATCGGATTTAACGAGCCGAGCAATGCTTTTACGGACGGTGCATTCAAGGTTAAGTTGACCGACAGCACAATCAAATCAAACAGCATCTATTTTACGGAGAACGCCATGCCGCATTACGCTCTTACAATGGGCGTAAACTCAATCATGAAAGCAAAAAAGACAATTCTTATCGCAACAGGTGCAAGCAAGGCCGACGCTGTAAAAAAGACAATTCAGGGCGAGGTCACTCCCCTTGTGCCGGCGTCTGTTTTGCAGACACACCCGGACTGCGTGCTGCTTATAGATAAAGCCGCAGCGGCTCTGCTGTAAAAAAAGGTCAGGGGCCGGGGGCCGGGGGTAGTGGCCGGTATCCGGTGGTCAGAGGCTGAGGAAGGCACAAAGTGCCTTGAATTATAAAGCTTCGCAAAGAGCAAAGCTTTTGCATAACTCCACACAATACTAATGCGAAGCCCAACTGCACCTGCTCCTTTTTTATCTTCTCAACTAATCAAAAAATCCCATCCGACAAAATCGGGTGGGAATTTTTAGTATAATCTTTTCTCTTGCGAAGCCTATATAATCCAAGTCCGCAGGACTTCCTTCCCCGGATACCGGATACTGGCCATTGGCCACTTTTCCATTGTTAATTGTTAATTGTATTAAAGCTCTTGCTGAGTTTAACATATCCCTCTGCACTCATCTTTATTCCTTCCGCCTTATCGGGTGTGATTTCCTTAACGGGCTTTGCCGGAGTGCCGAGCATCATAGTGTTGTCGGGAACAACGGTGTTTGAGGTCACGACAGCCCCTGCGCCTATGACGCAGTTGTCGCCTATTACAGCGCCGTCAAGGATAATAGCTCCCATGCCGATTAAGACATTATTGCCGACTGTCGCGCCGTGTACAATCGCACTGTGACCGATTGTTACATTGTCGCCGATTATCGCGGGCTTGCCGATTGACACATGAATGACGGCATTGTCCTGTATATTCGTATTCTTGCCGACTCTGATTTCGGCTATGTCTGCTCTTAAAACGGCGCCGAACCAGATGTTGGCGTTTTCTTCAAGCGTTACATTTCCTATAATGCTTGCGTTTTCGGCAATGAACGCCGCTTTTTCGGTGGATGGAGTTTTTTCTGCGAAAGACATTATCATTTTGACACAACCTTTTTTGTTTGGATTATAAAAAAGTATCCAGTATCCGGTGGTCAGTGGCCAGTGGTTATGGAAGTCCTGCGGACTTGATTTTATAAGCTACGCAAAACGGTAACTTATCAAAATAAAAGAAGCTTATATTTCAGCGTAGCTTTATAATCCAAGGCACTTTGTGCCTTCCTTGGTCACCGGATACTGGCCACTGGATACCGGTCACTCGCCATCGGCCCCCGGCCCCTGACTCCCGCACCCTTTTCCTTGCTTCTTGTCGGCCAATCCGCTTCCTATACTACCACATTCCCTGCTTCTTTTCAACAAGCCTTACGGAAAAATCCGACTGTTTATACCGAAAATTATTGACATATAATATTTTTTATTTTATCATTTTATATATAAAACAGGAGAGGACATGAAGCTATGAAAATCATATTGGTCGGTGCAGGCTCAATCGGCGGCACAACCGCAACAATGCTGAAAGAAAAGGGCAACGACATTGAAATTGTCGAGTCAAATCCCGTGCGTGCCGAAAAAATCAGAACAGAAGGCATAACCCTTACGGGCGCATTAGGGGAACACAATCAGAAGTTCACCGTATATAACAGCACGGACGATCTTACCGAAAAATACGACGTGTGCATTATCGCAACAAAATATTTCGCTCTGTCGGCAGTCGCCACGGCAATGCTGCCGCATGTTAAGGATGACGGCATTTTCGTAAGCATGCAAAACGGCATCTGCACCGGTATCTTAGCCGACGCGGTAGGCAAAGACAGAACAGTCGGCTGTATGATAGGCTTCGGTGCCACCATGCTCAAAAACGGCGATGTCAACGTCACAAGCTCCGGGGAACTGAAAATCGGCCGTCTTAACGGTGAAATCGACGACAAGATAAAGGCATTGGGCGAAGTCTATAAGTCGCTTCTGCCCACAACGGTTGTGACGGACATTGACGCACAGCTTTATTCGAAGCTCATTATAAATTCATGCATTAACTCTATTGCCGCCCTAACAGGTCAGCCTGTCGGCGAGATGCTCAAGGACGACCGCGCAAAGGATATTTTCCTTGAAATTGCGAGAGAGGCGACATATCTTTCACGCAAAATGGGGCTTAAGGTTCCGCCCTACGCTAAGGTGCTCAACTACAATCTGCTCCTTCTGTCGGAATCGAACTGGTACAAGAAGAACTGCAAAAAGGTTGTTTCATTTGTCGGCAAGAAGTTCGGGCAGGTTCGCCCTTCGACATTGCAGTCACTTGACAGAGGCGAAAAGACCGAGATTGACATTTTCAACGGTTATATTTCCAAAAACGGGAAAAAATACGGCGTACCCACCCCCGTAAACGATCAGATTTATGCCTTCATCAAAAAGATTGAGAATGGCGAAGAAAAATCATCGATGGAAAACCTTGCGAAGATCAGATTCTGAGCGAAAAAGTTGAGTGGTCGGTATCCGGTGGTCGATGGTGAGTGGCCAGTATACAGTGGCCAGTATCCGGTGGCCAATATCCGGTGGCCAATATCCGGTGGCCAGTATCCGGTGGCCAGTATCCAGTTAAGGAAAACGCTGAAGCGTTTTGGATTACAAGCTACGCAAACAGTTAAATTTATCAAAATAAAAGAAGCTTCTGTGTCTGCGAAGCTTATAAAATCAAGTCCGTAGGACTTCCATCACTGGATACTGGTCAATGGATACTGGATACTTTTTTCCCTGACCACTGGATACCGGCCACTTAATACCGAATACTTATAAGTAAGAAAGGTCGTATCTTTATGAATCCCGACGAAATATTAGCCTGTGTTGATCACACCGTTCTGTCCCCGTCGGCTAAGTGGAGCGATATAAAACAGTGCTGTGACGACGGCATAAGGTACTCCACGGCGAGCGTATGCATTCCGGCGTCTTATGTCGGGCAGGCGAAAAAATATGTCGGCGACAGAATCAGAATCTGCACTGTTATCGGTTTTCCGAACGGCTATACGACCACAGCCGCAAAGTGCTTTGAATGTGCCGATGCCGTTAAAAACGGTGCGGATGAAATTGACATGGTGATAAATATCGGTCATGTTAAGGACGGACTTTTTGCCGATGCGCTTAACGAGATTAACGAAGTAAAAAACGCCTGTGATGGGCGTACGCTTAAGGTGATTATCGAAACCTGTCTCTTGACCGACGATGAAAAGATAAAAATGTGCGAGGTCGTGTCCGCTTCGAATGCCGACTATATAAAGACCTCCACCGGTTTTTCGACAGGCGGAGCGACAAAAGCAGATATAATGCTCTTTGCCGGGCATATTACAAACGGCAAGAAAATAAAAGCGGCGGGCGGTATTTCATCATTTGCCGATGCCGAGGAGTTTTTATCCCTCGGTGCTGACAGGCTCGGCACAAGCAGACTTGTAAAAATCGCGAAAACGGAGATGAAGTGATATGTCAGCATTTATTATCGGTATTGCCGGCGGCTCCGGCAGCGGAAAAAGTACCCTCTCGAATAATCTGGCGTCATTTTTTGACGAAAACAGCGTTACCGTGTTAAGGCACGATAACTATTATAAGCCGCACCCCGATTTGACGCTCGAGGAACGCCGGAAGCTTAATTTTGACAGCCCCGATGCGATGGACACCGCTCTTTTAATCGAGCACCTGAAGCGTCTGAAAAACGGCGAGAGCATCAATTGCCCCGTATATGATTTTGCCGAGCATACACGAACGGACGAGACTCTGACGATAAACCCCACACCCGTTATCATTGTTGACGGCATTCTCATTTTCGAAAACGAGGAGCTTCGACGGCTTTTCGATCTTAAGATTTTTGTTGATGTCGATGCGGATGAACGCATTCTCCGCCGCCTTATCCGTGACTGTGAAAAGCGAGGACGCACGCCCGAAGAAGTTCGCAGGCAGTACCTTGACACCGTAAAGCCCATGCATGACAAATATGTCGAGCCGAGCAAGGACTTCGCGGATTTCATCGTCCCGCAAGGCGGCAAAAATCCGACGGTGCTTGAAGTGCTTAGATGCTTCGTTAAAGGGAAGCTCGAGAGTAAGTGACAGTTTTTGTAAAAAGCCAAACTGAGTGTGGAGAGTGGAGTGTGGAGCTGTACCACAGTGTGGAGTGTGGAGTGTGGAGTTGTTGCAAGCAAACAAAAAAAGAGCTGTCGGTTTTAGCCACAGCCACTAAAGGAAGTTTTTATGTAGGGTACGGTGCAGCCTTGATGAGAGGTTGCGCCGTACCTGCTTTTATGCGGATTGTTCGTTTGTTTTGCTGTTTCGGATATCTTCCATAAGCTTCAGGATTTCCTGTTCCGTTGGGATATCGATGATTCCCACTCCGGTAAAATAGATGTCCACCTTCACATGACAGTGACCGTCATATTTATCGTTGTTGTGAACCTCGATTCTTTGAATAAGCCTGTTTACCAGTTCCCGGTTCAGTTCGGTAATATCCGTGCATTTTCGGAGCGTCTGAAGCAGCAGACGAAGATCGTTTGTTTTCTGCTTCATTTCCGCAAGCTTCTTTTCGTCGGCGGAGGTCTGCTCGGAAAGTGTCTTCTGTTCTGACTCATACCCCGCAGCCATTTTGATATAACGCTCATCGGAAATCTTCCCGGAAATATTATCTTCGTAGAGATGGGATATGATTCGGTCAATTTCCTCAATACGCTTTTTGTTGTTTCGGACAACCTGATTCAGCCTTGCGATTTCCTGTTTCTGTTCCTTGCTGCTTTTCTGATCCATCAGGTATAGAAATACCGGCTCAAATTCCTGCACAAATACCGCAAGGTCCTGAATGGCTTTCAGTACAATCTTTCGGAGCGAAAACTCTCGGATAAAATGAACCTGACACTCCCCTCGGTTGCTTTTGTAATTTGAGCAGCGGTAGTGCTCCTGATTGGGCTTCAGACTTTTAGCGGCACAGAATGAAAGCTTCGCACCGCAGTCAGCGCAATAGGCAATCCCGGAAAACATACCAATTCTGCCTGTAACGGTAGGGCGGATACGGTTTTCACGAATTTCCTGCACACGCAGCCACATTTCCTCTGAGATAATGGCTTCCTGCGTATCGGGAATAATCTGCCATTCCTCCTTCGGCTTGTATACGGTTTTGTGAACTTTGTAGCTTACTGTTGTTGTCATAAAGTTCACAGTGCAACCGGTATACTGTCTGTTCTCAAGGATACCCACGACGGTTTTCTGATCCCATCTGTACGGATTGGCATACTCTTTATGCTGGGCTTTCCTCCCGACGGATTGATAGTATGCAGACGGTATCAGAACCTGCTCCGATTCCAGCTGCTTCGCAATCTGTAAAGGTCCTTTTCCTCCAAGGCATAATGCGTATATATGCCTGACAATTTCGGCGGCGGCAGGATCAACAATCCATTGCTTCGGATTTTCGGGCAATTTCATATACCCAAACGGTACAGACGAGGAAACGCGCTCTCCTCGACTTGCCTTTGACTGCCATACAGCACGGATTTTCTTTGAGGTCTGTGCCGCATACCATTCATTGAAAATGTTTGAAAACGGCATAAGCTCCGTGCCGGTATTGCTGAAGGTGTCCACATTCTCCTGAATTGCTATAAAGCGAACACCTAATGTCGGATATTGAATTTCAAGAAACTTGCCGACCTCCAGATAATTTCGCCCGAAACGGGAAAGGTCTTTCACAATGATGGTTGAGATTTTTCCCGCCTCCGCCATTTCCTGCATACGCTTGAAATCCGGGCGCTCGAAGGTCGTGCCAGAAACACCGTCGTCTACGAAAAAGGTCGGATGAAGAAATCCTTTCTGACGGGCGTATGCACTGAGTATGTCTTTTTGATTGGATATTGAGTTTGATTCGCCATCTCTTCCGTCGTCCTGACTGAGACGGCAGTAGAGGGCCGTTATCTTTTCGGTTAGCCCGTTATTAGTTGCTGTTGTCATTATTCTTTTTTCTCCTTTCAGACAATCGGGCGCAGCAAAAGCAAGTGTATTTTACTGTGCCCGATATCATATTTCAAATATGCGATTATACAAGGTTTTCGGACAGAATCAGATCACGGAACTGCTGTAAGATGCTCTGCCTGCCATTCACATTGAAATGGGTTGAGACATCGAATACCGTGCCACCGATTTTCATGGAAAAGGAATGTTCTCTCGGAAGGACACGAACGGGGATTGCCTCCAATGTGTTATCCGGCGGAAGAACACATTCAGGCAGATTGATTTCAGCGTGATCGGGAATACGTCCCGGACCGCATATTGCAAAGGGTACATCCTTATAATCTATTTTTTGACTCATTTGTTTTCCTCCCTTCATCTTTCTCGATCGTTTCGTCGGCGGTAATCCCTTTCGCAGAGCTTTACGACGGCGTCCTCAATCTGGGCGACGGTATAACTCTGCGGGAAATATTTGCGTATACGCTCCATAGGGATTTTCAATCGTTCCGTCTGATTTGCTTTTTCCTCCGACATAATGCGCATAATCGCATAGCTGTCAAGCCGTCCTGCACGCTCGGCCTTGTGCATTCGCCATGCCTGTGAATATGACGGGGTGCAGTCGTTGACGGCGCACTGTTCCAATACATCACGCTGGCTCTGCTCACTAAGGAATGACAGCTCCACGCCGACGGACAAAGCGATTTTGCCCTCGTCCATCTTTTCAAGAAATTCGGGGATGAGATAGGTCAGACGGATATAGCGGCGCACCTGAGATTTGCTGTCATCGGACTGTTGTGCAATAATTTCGGCTGTTTCCAACTTCCGACCAAGTTGGTCGGAAGTTAAGTCTGAGCGGTGTCCTTGTCTGCTCATAGCTTCGAGCTTCATTCTGTACGCAAACGCCTTTTCGCTGGGCAGGATATGCTCACGGTGCAGGTTGTTGTCCACTACCGCAATAGCGGCGGCATCCCTGTCGAGGGCATAAATTAAGGCAGGAACTTCTGCAATCCCTGCCTTAACTGCTGCGTGTAAGCGGCGGTGTCCGCTTATTACCTCATATTCATCTGTATTTTCTATCGGCCGGACGATTAACGGCGAAAGAATGCCCTGCGTCTGTATGCTTTCAATCAGCGTATTCATTTCGTCATCATCCTTGACCTTAAACGGGTGTCCGTCAAAGGGCCGCAATTTTTTAACCGAAATTGCAACCGGTGTTTTCATTGTATTTTTCATTTTTATCGACTCCTATCTAAATATCTTGCACGGGCCTTTTTCTCCAGCTCGTGCTCTTGTCGTAATAATTCATATAAGTGCGGAGACTTCTCTAAAATTT
>CAVFUV010000071.1:0-9665 GCA_963625735.1 bacterium | reverse complement strand
GTCGGGGGCCGGGGAATTGTGAAGGTAAGTTTATGTGTTTACTGAGAAGAGGTAGATAGAGATGAACGGGTATCAGCAGTTGGTTGTCTGGCAAAAGTCGATTGATTTAACCGAAGAGATATACAAAATTGTTAAATATTTGCCGTCAAGCGAACTGTATGCATTGTCTAACCAAATGCGAAGAGCGGTTGTGTCAATCCCGTCAAATATCGCAGAAGGTCATTCAAGACGAAGTACAAAAGAATATATAAATTTTTTGGTAATTGCAAGAGGTTCTGTTTCTGAATTGGAAACACAACTTATTATTTGCAGGAGACTTAATTTTCTTGCAGAAGAGCAAATTGTTCTTCCCATGAGGCTTTGTGCCGAAATCGGAAGGATGATTAACGCTTTAATTGAAAAACTTTCCGAAAAGACAAGAAATCAAAAATAAATCAATACAAAATTTTAAAAATCAAGACACGGAGTGTCTTCCTACCCCGACCCCCCCCGGCCCCCGGCCCCTTGGCCTCGCTCCACGGACACGGCTCTGATATAGAAAGGATGAAGCTAATGAATACAATACATACATCTAACACGAAGTTCATTGACGACACCGGTCGTCAGCGTATATTTAACGGCGTAAATATAGTCTATAAGGACTGTGCCGAGGATGACGACGGCGTTATAAGATATAAGACTCCCATAACCGATGAAGTTATGGCGAAGCTTGCCAAAAAAGGCATAAACATAATCCGTCTCGGTGTTACATGGGCGGGCATTGAGCCCGAACCCGGTGTATATAACACAGAGTATCTTGACGGCGTAAAGAACGCTCTTAAAATCTGCGAAAAATACGGCGTTTACGCCTATGTCGACTGGCATCAGGATCTTTTTACAAAGTCCAACATAAACGTAGGCGACGGCGCGCCGAGCTGGGCATGTGCAAAGTGTCTTTCAAAACCCCGCGCTCCGTATATCATATGGGCGGAGGGCTATTTTGTCGACGGCTACATTCACGCCTGCTTTGACGCATTCTGGGACAATAAAGAAATACTGGGCGAGGGGCTGCAGGACCGCTACTGCGATATGCTTAAATATACCGTTCAGTATCTGTCGGACTGCAACGCCGTTATGGGCTATGATATATTCAACGAGCCGTTCCCCGGAAAAGACGGCGGCAAGGTTTTCAGACAGCTTGTAAAGAGAGGTCTCTCAACCGGACTTTTCTCGAAGCGTGTTGACCGCAAAAAGATAATAAAGGACGTTATGGGCGGCAATATAATGGACGCATTAAGCGTTGCCGACGACAGCGTTGTATATCATCACGTGATAGAAGCCGGATATGATATTATCAGGAAGTTTGATATTGAAAAATATTATCCGTTCCTTATGAAAGCGGCGGCGGCTATAAGAAGCGTTAAAGAAAACGGTGTTATATTTGCCGAAAACTCATATTATTCGAATCTCGGCATTCCGTATTCAATCCCCGTGCCGACAGACGAAAACGGCGAGAGAGCAAAGGATTTCGCTTTCGCTCCTCACGGCTATGACATAACGGTTGACACTCCGCTTACAAATGAAGCATCCCCCTATCGTATTGATCATATATTCAATCAGCATGAAGTCAATCAGGAGCGTCTTGGGCTGCCTGTTCTGGTCGGCGAGTGGGGCGGCATGGTTGACGGCGGCGAAAAGTACCCGGCGCTCGAGCATCTTGTCGACAAGTTCGACAGAAATAAGTGGAGCAATACATACTGGCATTATTTCGATAATTTCTGCGACAGCAAAATAGGCGATATTATATGCCGTCCGCTCCCCGTTGCCGTTGCCGGTGAAATAAAATATTACCGCTACGACAGAAATACAAAGACCTTCGATTTGAGCTATGTCGGCAGTGCGGACGTAAAGACTTCCACTCTTGTCTATCTGCCCGCAGAGCCAAAAAAGGTATATTCCACAAAGAAATATAACATAAAAGACACCGCAAACGGCCTTATGCTTCAGGTCTACGCCGGCAAGGGCGACTGCCTTATTAAGGTCGAGTTCTGATAATGGTCACAAAATCAATTTCCGGTGTCGGGCTGTTTATATTATTGTATGTGGCGGCGGTGTCGGTTGCGGGCGTTGTGCTCACGGTTTACGACAAAATCGTTTCAAAAAAGAACACAAAGGGCAGGGGCAGAGTTCCCGAAAACACGCTTATGTATTTAGGTGTCATGGGCGGTGCTCTCCCCATGTTCGTGACAATGCTTATTTTCCGTCATAAGACAAAGCACAGAAAATTTATGGTCGGTCTGCCCGTAATATTTATTTTACATATTATAATAGCTGTATTTTTGATAGCCAAAGGGCTGATATAATCGCCCGAGCGAAAAAAGGAGTAATCATGTTAGAAGTAAAAAATCTCGGCTTTAACGTAAAGGATGAAGCCGACGGCAAAAATCTTGAGATTATCGATGATATATCATTTACTCTTGATGACGGCAGGTTTCTTGTTATAACAGGCCCCAACGGCGGCGGCAAATCGACGCTCGCGCGCCTTATAATGGGCATCGAGCACCCCACAAAGGGGCAGATTATCTATAACGGCACGGACGTTACGAATATGTCGATAACAGAAAGAGCCAATCTCGGTATAGGCTACGCATTCCAGCAGCCTCCCCGTTTTAAGGGGCTGACCGTCCGCAGACTCTTAAGCCTTGCCCACGGCTCGGAGCTGCCCGAAGACGAGTGCTGTTCATATCTTACACAGGTCGGACTGTGCTCTATGGACTACTTAAACCGTGAGGTTGACGCGTCGTTGTCCGGCGGCGAAGTCAAAAGAATAGAGATAGCGACACTTATGGCGCGTGAGCTCGGTCTCGCGATATATGACGAGCCCGAAGCGGGCATTGACCTGTGGAGCTTCTCGATGCTTGTAAAGAGCTTCAAGAGAATAAGCTCCGCAAGAAACGAGAGCGTTATGATAATATCGCATCAGGAGCGTATAATGCAGCTTGCCGATGAGATTATAGTAATAGCTGACGGACGCATCCGCACAAGAGGCACGAAGGAAGAAATTCTGCCTACGCTTATGGGCGAGTTCGACCGCAAGTGCGATCTCAGAGGCGACAGCAAGGAGGGTGACGCAAATGCTTGAGAACACAGACAGAGATTTGCTCTATACCATATCCGATATAAAATACATTCCGCCCGAGACGGCATACAACATACGCAAAAACGGACAGGGAATCGAACGCAGAAACACAAAGGATATTGAAATCATATCAAAGACCGACAAGCCCGGAATTGACATTCGTGTAAAATCCGGCTCGGTGGGTCAGACGGTATATATCCCGGTAATAGTGACCGAGACGGGCGTAAACGACAAGGTATATAATGATTTTTATATAGGCGACGGAGCATCGGTCACGATTGTAGCCGGATGCGGCATACATAATTCCGGCTGTCAGGAGAGCCGCCATGACGGCATACATCGCTTTTTTATCGGCAAGGGCGCTCACGTAAAGTACGTTGAAAAACACTACGGCGAGGGCGAGGGCACAGGCGCAAGAGTGCTCAACCCCACAACGGAAGTATACATAGACGACAACGGCTCATGCGAAATGGAGACCGTGCAGATTAAGGGCGTTGACTCGACTGTCCGTGAGACAATAGCCGAGCTTAAATCAAACGCCAGGTTTAACGTAACGGAACGCATTATGACCCACGGCAAACAGCATGCCGAGTCAAATATGAATATATCGCTCAACGGCGAGGGCGCGACTGCGAGAATAGTGTCACGCTCGGTGGCAAAGGACGAAAGCTCGCAGATTTTCCACCCCACGGCAACCGGAAACGCAAAGTGTGCCGCTCACGTTCAGTGCGATTCAATTATTATGGACAAGGCGAAAATAAAGTCCATTCCCGCAATTGAAGCGAATGACGAGTACGCGCAGATTGTGCATGAAGCGGCAATCGGCAGAATAAACAACGAACAGCTCTTAAAGCTTATGACATTCGGACTTACTCCGGAGAAGGCGGAGGAAGTTATTATTGAGGGGTTTTTGAAGTGAGGATATTACGATGAAGTGTGGAGTACGGAGTTCGGTCAAGTGTGGAGCTCGGTCAAGTGTGGAGTGTGAAGAGTGGAGTGTGGATATCGGTCTTGTGTGGAGTGTGAAGTCAATCAAACTGCCATCAGAATATGAACTAAGCTTTTCGGGCAGTTTATATAAGTTTTTGGTTAATCTTATGTGAAGCCAACTCCACTCTCCATAATCCAAACTCCACTCTATATACTAAGCTTTCTGCTTACAGTTGATTTTACATCGGCATTTATAAAAAAGCGGTTTTAAAAGTGAGGTGACACCGACGGTCAGCCTATCCTGTGTCGTCTGCGGCGGCAGTGTTGTCAGTGCCGGTATCGGCGAGGAAATACGTGTCTGCCCTGTGTGCGGCAAGCATATTGTAAGAAAAGAAACATCCGAAGAAAACGAAGCTCTTATGACAAGGGCGTTTTCGCTGCGTCTTGAACGCCGTTTTGACGAAGCCGCAAAGTGTTATGCTACCGTTCTGGCCATGTCACCCGATAACGGTGACGCGCATTTCGGTGTCGCCATGTGCCGTCACGGCGCCGCGTTTAATGTGGGCAAAGACGGGAAAATAAAGACGGAGATTTATCGATTCCGTCCCGATTCATTCGCCGACGATATGTCTCTTCTGAGAAGTCTGGAGCTGTCGTGCGATGAGAGCAAAGAGAATACTCTGCTTTTCGCAAAGGCCGTGGAGCGTGAAAAACAGATTTATTACGCCATGCTCGATATGCGTCCTTATGACGTGATTATCTGCTGTGCCGAAAAAGAAAATTCGGACGGCGTAAAGAGTGCCGCTTTTGAAGAAGCCGAAAAGCTTAAGGATCGCTTCAAGGCTCAGGGTATCCGTGCGGCTGTGTTCTCGGATACCGTTGCCGGATTAAACAGAAACGAACGGGCAAAATATTTCTGCGCCGTTTCAACCGCAAAAACACTTATAAATGTTCTTAATACTCCCAAAGACCGGGAAAACCCCGCGATAGACGAAACAAATGTGGTTTTCGGACGAATTGCGGCAGGCGGAGCGGACAGACAGATTAAAAATATAATAGTAAAAGATTTTGCTTCTCAGATGACAAAAGCCATGGTCGATGAGGGGCTGTCTGTAATGTTCACACCCGAGGACAGAACTGAACTGGCGCTGAATATAGAAGACTATCTGCGTAAGTTCGGCCGTCACCCCGGGGCAAAGGCGCTGCCCGTTTTGGATGACACCAAAAACGGAATGCGTATTTCAAGAGCGTTTTCGTACATAAAAGCCGGGGCTTTTGACAATGCGAGGGATATACTCAACGATATAATTCTCTCCGAACCCAAAAACGCGTCTGCACTGTGGGGACTGTATCTGTGCGAAAACGAAGTAAAAGAGGTGTCCGATATTCTCCGCTTCCCCGAAAAGGCAAGGGGTAAGGAGATACTGACGAGAATTACACGTTCATGTGATGTTGAAACGGCAGGCTGGGTCGAAAAGTTTGCCGACACCATGAACTTCAATATACATATAAAGTTTCTGGCGGCGTTCAAAAAGCGTGATGCCGTTTCGGCGGCGGCGTACGCCAAAAAATACAGAGACAACAATCCGACAGGGGGACTAAACGTTGTCCACCGTGTTATGCTCTCATCCCTTAAGGGGGCGGAGCGTGCGATGCTCCCGGGGGCGCTTCTTATGTGCCTGGCGTATTATCGTGAAGTGCCTTTCGCGCCGGGTTCGGCAAATGCCGTGTCGGTCGCGTCGATTTTCACTACGCTCAGAAACGCCTATTTCAAACGCCTTTGCGAGTCGTTCGGCACTCTCGGCAAAAACGGTTCGGATATACAGACGGATGCGGACGCCTTTGTTGAAAAGCTTCGTCTTTACTGCGAGCCGTCAACATATTTCACGGCTAACACATCCTCAACGCCGGCATCCGTTTTTCTGTCGATTGCGGACAATGCCGTGTGCATGTGGTTCTTTGCCGCGCAGAAGCTGGAGCTTATGACACCGTCACCGAATGACAAGCAGTCGGCGGTTATAGACGCATGCTACAACAAAGCGTCGGCGATAATGTCGGAGGAGCAGTCGGCGGCGGAGCTGTCGAAAAAACGCCGCAAAAAGAAAAACACACGTGCCGAAAAAACACAGACGCTGACGCCGTCACAGAAGTTTTTGTCAAACGCTCTGTCGGTTATCTCACCCGAAGAGGACGGCGAAGACCCGAACGCGAACAAAAAGGGCATATGGCAGACAATGTGGATGCTGATTATGTTTGTCTTTTCACTTGCCTCCGTCGCCGCGGGTGTCATAGCAAACGGCAGACCGGATTCACTCCTTCGTTTTTCACGTTCGGGATTTGTGTGGGTATCGGTCGGCGGAGCAAGCCTTTTGGGGCTTGTAATATGCTTTTTCTCATTTTTGATATTCAGAGCGCGAAAAGTGAGAAAACACAGTTTTTCAGGTCGGGCGGTTCTGTCCGTCACGCCGTTCATGTCGATGCTGTGCAGTATCGTGGGCATCGGGCTTATGGCGATTTCGGCACTGACATTTTCACAGAGAATGTCGCTTATCAGCATTTCTACGGTGCAGGAATTTCTGTATATAGAAAATTATCCCTCCGGCAACTTTGAGCTTTCGAGCGATATTGACATTGCGGGCAAGGAGTTTGTCACGATAAAGAAATTCAGCGGAAATTTTGACGGAAGAGGGCATACTCTGTCGGGATTTACATCCGAAAATCAGAGTGTCATAGAGAAGAACACCGGGAATCTCTCGAATTTTATTATAACGGATTCAAGTGTAAATTCTTTTGTGGAAACAAACCACGGCACGATAAAAAATGTTGAAATAAAAAACACGAGCTGCAAAACGGCTCTGATAGAAAATAACAATTCAATTCTGAACGACCTGACCGTCAGCGGCTGTCACGTGGGCGGCGGTGCGGTAATTTGCCGCAACAGGGGCGATATTTCAAATGTCACTCTTGAAAACAACACGGTTGAATGTGCCGAAAACGGGGCGTATTCGCTCAGTGATACACGCTATATCGGTTCGTTTGTCGCCATAAACGACGGCAAGGTGAGCGACTGTACGCTTGACTACTGTGAAGTTGAAAACAATGACACGGGTGCGCAGGCGGGCGGCGTGTTCGGCATAAACACGGGCACGGTGTCGGGTGTTAAAGGCACGGATATCACGCTCGGCGGCTCGGCTGTCACGGCGGGACTGTATACGGCGAGAAACACCGGCACGATAACAGACAGCTCTGTTTCGGGCGAAGTCAGTATTTCCGTTACACGCTCCTTCGGCGGCTTTACAGGCGAGAATACCAAGATGCTTTCGGGCTGTTCGGTTGATATGACGTCTGAGATTACATTAGGTTCCGATGTCTCGGCAAAGAGCAGTGCCGGCGGTTTTGCGGGCAGGGCAACGGGCACAACCGAAAACTGCGTTGTGAACGGCACTCTCACAATTGACGGCAAGACGAACGACAAGACTTCAACATATATCGCCGGCGGCATAGCGCTGTGCGAGGGCAAAACCACGGACTTTACAACAAACTGCAGTGTGGAATATTCGTCATCGGTGACGGTATCTGCTACCGAGGATGCAATAGGCGGCGTGTTCGGCTCGCTCAAAAACGCCTCGGCAAAGCATATTTTCCGCACAGGCACGCTTAAGGTCAAACTTAAAGACGGCACGGACGGCAACAGAAAATATCAGTCGCAATACTATGTCGGCGCGTTTGCCGGAAGCATGATATCCGAGGATGAATACAAAAACGAAACGGTATCCTTAATCAGCGTCGGCGGTGATGTAAGCGTCACAAGTGAAGTGTCGACATCCATAATGTTCGGCGGTCTGACGGGCTACGCAAACTGTGACAACATGATAAGCGAAGCGCTTATCACGAGCAGCTGCACGGTGTCCGCTCCGACCTACGAAAAAATCAACCTGGGCGCGTTCATAGGCAAAACGGACGCGGTTGAAAGAATTCTGAAGTCGGTCTATACGGGACGCCTGACGCAGACGGGCGACAACCCGGCGCTTACGACCTTTGCCGGCGGTCCGTCAAACAAATGTGAAAAATGCTACGCGGGTGCCGACTGCGGCACGAGTGACAACGCAGGACTGTATGTCCCCGAAGAAATCTTCACAAACCCCGAGTTCTATACCGGCACTGTCGGCTGGACGGAGGAGAACTGGAGGATGGAAGAGGGGAAAACGGCGGAGATGAAGTAGAAGTGGCCGGTATCCAGTATCCAGTGGCCAGAGGCTGAGGAAGGCACGGAGTGCCTTAGATTATATAGCTTCGCAAAACAATTAGCAATGAGTAGAAGTGGCCGGTATCCAGTGGTCGTGTTCGCAGACAAAAATCATCCGGTGAATGATTTTTGGCGTAGCGACTAATGAGGACCGACGGCAGCGGTTCGATAAACCTGTAAAATAAGGAAGTCCTGCGGACTTGATTATATAAGCTTCGCAGATATTAAAGCTGATTTTTTTAGAATAATTTTTTCACTTTGCGTCAGCTTATAATCCAAAACGCTTCAGCGTTTTCCTTATTCACTGGATACTGGCCCCTGGCCTCTGGATACCGGCCCCCGGCCCCTGGATACTGGCCCCTGGCCCCTGGATACTCGATAATTGATACCGGCCACTGAATACACTTATCACCCCTCCGGAGGTTTAATTTTGACATATTTAGATATTCATTCCCATATTTATCCCGAAAAAATCAGCGAAAAGGCCACAAATTCGGTCTGTGATTTTTATGATGTTACGACAAATCATCACGGCTCGGCGGGGGAGCTGCTGGAGGTTGACAAAAAAGCCGGTATTTACAGAACGGTTATTCTGCCGGTGAGCGTCAACCCCGTGCATACCGAGAGCATAAATAATTTTACGCTCAGAGAGGCGGCAGAGCATAAAGAGTTTATTCCGTTTGCCACGATGCACGCCGATAATGAAGACATGGAAGAGCTGACCGCACACTTTTTCGAGCAGGGTTTTTTCGGCGTGAAGCTTCATCCCGATATGCAGAAGTTTAACGTGGACGACGAAAGGCTGTTTCCGATGTATGATATGATGGGGGACAAGCTGTTGCTTATGGTGCATGCGGGTGACCCGAGGTATGATTATTCTCATCCGAGGCGTATAAAGCGTATTCTGCATGAGTTTCCGCACCTTCGTGTGATAGCGGCGCATTTCGGCGGCTGGAGCATGCAGGAGACGGCATTTCCCATATTAAAGGACGAGGAGCGCTGTTATACGGATACGTCGTCGGCACTGTCGCATATGACACCCGAAGTCGCGATGAAATACATAAACGGCTACGGCGTGGAGCGTGTTATGTTCGGGTCGGATTATCCGATTGAGGACCCGGTTGAAAATGTAAGGCTGATAAACGCTCTGCCGCTGGGAGAGGACGATTTTGAGAGGGTGACGCATGGGAATGCGGAAAATTTATTAAGTTCGGTGCATAAACCGGACTGATAAGTGAGCGAGAAACGGAAAAACAATTAACAATCAATAATTAATAATTAATAATGGCAGATTGTAAAATGAACTTGCAATAGTAAAAAAAATAATATCCATAGTGACGATCCTGTGGTAGAATTAAGTCACCACAACGC
>CAVFUV010000070.1:0-9685 GCA_963625735.1 bacterium | reverse complement strand
GGTATATACGTAAAGCTCAATCACGTCACATTCGACGGCTATTCAACTAAGATATTCCTTGCCGACATTATGGCAATCTATCTTAACAAGAAGGTCGGAGCACCGTATCCCAAGCCAATGAAGCCGTATCTCGATATGGTTCAGGAGGAGCTTGATTACCTCAATTCCGACAAGTGCAAAGAAGATCAGGCATTCTGGATTAACTTCTTTCAGACTCAGTCCGAGCCTTATTTCTGCGACTATCTTCGTGACAACCGCCTTATGAAGGAACGTGTTGAATATAATCAGCCCGAGCGCCGGTATGTTCAGTGCTTTACTCAGAAAACGGAATCCCGTCAGCTTATCTATCATATTTCCGAAGAAGACACAAATGCGGTTCTTGCCGCATGCAATGAGAGAGATATGTCCGTTGTCGGTGTCCTTATGCTCGGTCTTCGCTCAGCTCTTTCGGCATTCAACGAAAGACAGGAGGATGTAAGCATCAGACTTATGCTTGCCCGTCGTTCAACGCTTCTCGAAAAGAAGTCCGGCGGCAACAGATGGCAGATGTTCTCCGTTCGTTCAATAGTCGATGAAGACAAGACCTTCAAAGAGGCAACTGAGGTTATCGAGAAGTCCCGTGACGTTGTATATCATCACTGCAACTATCCGTTCCTTAAATGGGTTTATCTTAAGAACTCCGTTAACAAGGCGGCTCTCGGTCAGACTTACGACAGCCTTACATTCTCTTATCACGCTCCCATTGAGCTGCCTTACGAGAATGCTGAGGTCAAAAAGTCAAGCATCGGCATTTGGTACAACAACAACTTCTCAATGCAGAACCTGTACCTTACCATAAAGCACAGATGTGCCGACAACGGCTTTGATGTCATCTGGGAATATAAGCTCGATGAAGACGGTGCCGCAGAGGATGTCGCAATTCTTCACGAAAAGATGTTTAAGGCTATTATGATGGGTGCAAAGAATCCCGATATTAAGATCGGTGAAATTCTTGATGCGATTAAACTTTAAGAGGGGACTACAAATGGAAAAACTTATTGACAAAATACTCGAATATGTGGAGCCCGACTGCGAAATTACAGGTGCTTCACTTCTCAAAAACGACTGCGGACTTTCTTCTTTTGATATGGCATGCCTTGTTGAGGATCTTTGCAAGACAAACAATGTCGATATGAACACAATAAACGTCCGTCAGCTTCGTACCGTTGATGACCTTGCCGCCGCGGTCGGCATGAAATAATATCAACGGAGGATTTAACTGATGATTATAAGAGAACATTATGATGATTTTCCTGTCCTTGACACTATAAAAGAGCTGGTCGCTTCCGGCGGTGAACGAGGCGGCGACAAACGCCAGTTTATCTGGGAAGAAAAAGACGGCTCCGTGCAGGAGCGTACCTTCAGACAGGTTAATGATGATGTCAACAAGATAGGCAAGTTCTATCGCAAACACAATATAGTCAAGGGCACAAAAGCTTCTGTTCTCGGTGAAAATTCATATGCGTGGCATGTTTTCTATTACGCTCTCGCTTTTAACGGCAGTGTTATTCTGCCGAGTGACCCCCGTCTTCCGGCGGAGGAGCTTGCCGGGCAGTTTGCCGAAACCGGTTGCGAAGCCGTATTTTACAGCGAGTCAAACGCCGATAAAATCGAGATTATCAAAAACACTCCCGGTGTTGTCGTAAGAGAGTATCACCCCATCGAAGATCTCGAAAAGCTCTTAAAAGAGGGCGAGAATGCCGACGAAAAGTATCTTAAGGAATTTATGGATGAGGAAGTCGTCCCCGATGATCTTGCCTGCATATGCTACACTTCGGGCACAACGGGCAAGACAAAGGGTGTTATTCTTACTCACAAAAACATAATGACCGACCTTAATGCGTCTCTTCACGCAATCACCGGTGAAAACGCCATAGGATTTTTGCCCCTTAACCACACCTACGCTTGGTCAACCGGACTTTTCGCAAGCCTTCTTCGTGTTGAGTGGGGCTATATTTCCACGAATCTTCGTCATGTCTATGATGATATAAAAAAATATAAGCCTTATCAGTTTGCCGCCGTGCCGCTTGTTATCGAGATGATCTATAACAGCATCATTTCAAAGTCCAAACGCAACGGCACATATGACAAGCTTATGCAGGGCATTGAGCTGAGCAATAATATGCTGCTTTCCGGTGTTGATCTTCGCCGTGAGATATTCTCCGAAATCCATGAAGCCATGGGCGGAAATCTTCACTATATCATTTCCTCGGGTGCTTATCTTAACCCCGAAATCGAAAAGTTCATGCATGATATAGGCATTCCGATTTTTACGGGCTACGGCCTTACAGAGTGCTCCCCCTGTGTTTCAATTACCCGTATGTATAACTACCGTATGGGCTCTGTCGGTCTGCCGATTGAGTGCTGCACCGTTAAGATTAACGAGCCCGATGAAGACGGTATCGGTGAAATTTATGTCAAGGGTCCCAATGTCATGATCGGCTACTACAACGACCCCGAGTCGACCTCCGAAGCATTTGACGGCGAGTGGCTCAAGACCGGCGACTACGGCTATATCGACAAGGACGGCTATATTTTCTTCACCGGACGCAAAAAGAATCTTATCATTCTTTCTAACGGCAAAAACGTATCCCCCGAAGAGATTGAAATTCAGCTGCAGAATATCGAGTACGTTAAAGAGGTCATCTGCTACGGCGAAAACGGACGTATAGTAGGGGAGTTCTTCCTTGATGAAGAGCAGTTCCCCGATGCACGTGAACGCCTCAAAAACGATGTTCTTGAGGTCAACAAGAAGCTTGCCGACTACAAGCAGGTCGCAAGAATTTTCGTTCGTGATGAGGAGTTCCCTAAGACCACATCACTTAAAATAATAAGAAGCAAAAATCAGAAATAATTCATATTTCCGGATTTCCAATTCTTTTCTATTTCCCATAAACCCGAAGGGAGAGATGTCGAAAGATTATCTCTCTCTTTGGTTTTTTCTGTAATAAAAAAGCCCGGAAGCGAAACGACTGCCTCCGAGCTCTTTTGTTATTGTTATTTTATTTTACGGCATTCCTGCCGTATTCAATACCCTTTTGAAGTGCCTTGTGATTCAGCTCAAGCACTTCTTTTTTCTTTGAAGCGAATTTCTTGTCAAGACTTGCCGAAATTGCCTCTTCTGTGATAATTCCGGCACCCGAACCCACTAACGCGCCGATAAGAATTATATTGGCGCATTTTATGTTACCAAGCTCAACAGCCAGGTCATCCGCGGGGACCTTGACGACAGATATGCCGTCCGACTTTATTTCGCAGTCAATTCGGCTTGTATTCGCAACAAGTATGCCGCCCTCACGAAGGGTGTGTTCGTACTTCGCATACGCCTGCTCATTCATTACAATAAGCGTGTCGCATTTGCTTGCAAGGGGTGAAATAATCTCCTCTTCATTTACAACAACGGTGCATTTAGCACTGCCGCCACGCTGTTCGGGACCGTATTCGGGAAGGTATGTCGCACAGTTTCCGGCAGATACAGCGGTCTGTGCAATCATAATGCCGGCACTCATAACGCCCTGTCCGCCGGAGCCTGAAATAACAAGAGTCTTTTTCATTTTATTTCACACCGTCCTTGAATTTATCTTTGTAAACACCGGGAACAAAATAGGGGATTGTATTCGACTCCATGTAATCAAGAGTCTGAAGCGGTGTCAGCCCCCAGTTTGTGGGGCAGTTGCCGAGAAGCTCAATAAACGAAAAGCCTTTTTCAGCCATCTGAATTTCAAAGCCCTTGCGAATTGCTTTTTTAGCGTCACGGCATCCCTTGGGGGTATTAAGTGCGTAGCGTGCTATAAACGCGGGTGCTTCAAGAGTGGCGAGCAGTTCGCACATTTTAAGCGGATAACCGGTAGTTTCGGGATCTCTGCCGTAGCGTGTTGTTGTGGTCTTCTGCCCTATAAGCGTTGTCGGCGCCATCTGACCGCCCGTCATGCCGTAGGTCTGGTTATTGAAGAAAATTACGGTTATGTTTTCGCCTCTGTTTGCGGCGTTCATGATTTCGGCAAGTCCTATTGCGGCACAGTCGCCGTCGCCCTGATAGGCAAACACAAGACGTTCGGGATTTGCTCTCTTAAATCCTGTTGCAACCGCCGGGGCACGGCCGTGAGCGGCACCGAGAACATCACCCTGCCAATATATAAGATTGAGTGTAGCACAGCCGACGGGCAGAATATGAACACAGTTTTCATGCTGTCCCATTTCGTCGACTACTTCCGCGATAAGCTTTGTTGCGAGCGAGTGCATGCATCCGGGGCAAAAACCGCTGGGTGTTTTTCTTATTGAATCGGGTCTTTTATAAACAGCCATCAGTCGGCACCTCCGTCACAGATTTTTTTAACACCGTTATAAATTCCGTCGTCGTCAAACAGCACGCCGCCTGTATGACAGCACTCATAAATCGGAGCACGGCCCTTTACCTGAAGCTCAATGTCATCGTGCATCTGAGCGGGAATTGCAAGCTCTATATCGATAAAGCCCTTTACTTTTGAGTAGTCAAGCTTTTCAAAGCTCTTTTTGGGGAACGGATTGACGGTAATGGGCCTTATCATGCCGATTTTATACCCCTCGGCACGCAGATTGATTATGGCTTCCTTCGCACTGCGTGAAGCGATACCGTACGCCACAACAATGTATTCGGCGTCGTCAATCATAAATTCCTCAACTCTTACGTCGTTCTCTGCCCAACGCTTATACATTTCGGCGCGTGCGATGTTCTGCTTTTCGAGAACCTCTTCCGTAAAGTACGCACTGAGAATTCTGTCATCACGGGGGGAGTCGGACGGACGGTTAAGACTCCACGAATTAGTGGGCGTTCTGTCGGGCTCTTTCATTTCGGGCAGCTCAACCTGCTCCATAATAGAACCGAGGCATCCGTCCATAAGAAGCATAACCGGGTTTCTGTCACGCTCGGCATAGTCCCACGCTGTGTATGTCAGGTCAACAGCCTCCTGCAAGGTTGCGGGAGCGAAAACGATTACCTTGAATCCGCCGTGACCGAGTGCCTTGGTCGCCTGAAGATAATCCTGCTGTGCGGGCTGAATGGAGCCGAGCCCCGGGCCGCCTCTGCTTATGTTGCAGATAACAGCGGGAATGCGAGTGCCTGCAAGATAGGAAATACCCTCCGCCTTAAGGCTGATGCCGGGGCCCGAAGAGCTTGTCATTGCTCTGCAGCCGGACGCCGCCGCACCGTATACCATATTAACGGACGCAACTTCACTCTCGCCCTGTACGAATGTGCCGCCGACTTCGGGCAGACGCCATGAAAGATACTCGGGGATTTCATTCTGAGGAGTTATGGGATAGCCGGCAAAAAATCTGCAGCCGCCTCTGACAGCCGCCTCCGCTATGGCTTCGTTGCCTTTCATAAGTACCTTGGCCATTACTTTGCCTCCTTTTCGGAGAGCTCAATTGCTCCCTCGGGACAGATTGTGGCACACATCGCACAGGCAATGCATATGCTCTCATCTGTCATATGCGGGTAAAAATATCCGCGTTTGTTTCTCTGACTGCCCATTTTAAGAATTTTCTTGGGGCAGTATTTGATGCAGTATCCGCACCCCTTGCACAGGGTTTCGTTTATGCTGAGCATTACCGTTCCTCCAATACTCTCACATTTGTGTGATTTGAATAACAAAAGATATTTTATCACTTATGTAACATATTTTTCAAGAAGTTCGACAAATTTTCACGGGGAGATAACAAACATTTTAACAAAATGTGTCGATATTAGCGTCTCAAGAGTGATAAAATCGGTAATGAGCGATATTATATCCGTGTGTTGCAAGGCCCGTACACTGTGGAACACCAAGGTTTTTCCTGTGACAAATGGGTCTGTAAGCGGCAGTATTTCCGCATTTCACAGCTGAATTTATCTGTCACAGAGTTCCGGCTTATTCCCTTCGGTCTTCTTTTAGAACTGTGGGAATGTCATCGGCAGTTCATAGGTATGTCAAAACCGAAACGAAATTTTACTTTAATTATTCCGGCAATTCCGGTTAACAGCCGCAATTCTTCATGTGTCAGGATATTGGGTCCGTCGAGAGGTTCTTGTCTGTATCGTCTGTCAGTTTTCTTGCCGCCACAAGGAATCGTCCGTTGTCGGTGTGATAGCTGCATGTGACAAGCAGCAGAAGCTGTTCTCCGTAAATGGGGGTGATGCCGGTATCATACAGTGCGTTGTCTTTCAGCCACGTAGTCAGCTCGGCATATTCCTCTTCGGTCAGGTCTCCGGCTTTTGAAAAAGGACGGTAACCGCTTTCGTCCCGGTAGAGCACCCGAGTTTTAATGGCGGCAAAGACCTCATACTCGCGTTTTTCGGTGATGGTGGTCAGCGTGAAGATCCGGTTATCCTCCCAAAAATCCGCCTCTGCATAGCTGTTCAGCGTACCGAACATGGTGCCGTTTTTCATTTTGTGACCGTAGATAATGAACATATCGCTGTCAAGGTTGCCGCCGGCTCCGATAAAAGGCGTGCCGCTTATGGTGCCGGTGCCGTCAAATGCACGGCGCAAGTAGTATTCCGGCTCCTGCGGCGTATACATCACCGGATAATCCACCTTTGTGCCCGGAATTGTCACCCATGCGGCAAAATCGTTATTCTGTTCATAGAGGGAATAGTAGGCGGTGTATGCGGGCTGCTCTTCGGTGGGTGCTGCTTGGGAATCTGTTTCCTCCGGTATGCCGGATTCAGTGTTTGATATGCCGGCTTTCAGCGCCTCGAAGGATGCCTGCTCCTGTTCTCCCTGCACAATGTTTTTTAAGAGCATGGTAACGGACAGGAGAAGACCAGCTATGCACAGGAAGGTGACGGCGGTCAGAAGTCTGTTTGCCCATCTGCGGTGCTCCCGCTGTTTCACACGTCTGCCACGAAACAAAAGGATGAGCGCAGATTCATCAGACCTTTTTCCGAGAGGTAACCTTCGTTTGGATTTGTCGAGTAGGCTATCAAGTGAATATGAGGATGGTGGCTTTCGTTATGGAATGCGGCAAACCAACGGAGATTGCTCATGGGTATCCGCAGGTTTTCGGAGAGCGTTTGTGTTTGCGACCGGAGCATATCCCGCCATCGGCTGCCGTTATCATAGCCGAGTCGCTCGGCGTTCTCACGGCGAAGTGAGACGATTGCCGTCCACACATTTCCCGTGTGAGCATTGAGTTCGTCCGACGCCTTTTTCAAATCCACCGCCACGCCGTCATCGGTAAAAAGTCCGTGAGAGCCGAAGCGTTCCGCACGGGGGCGGGTGGCAATGTAGTCGGCATAGGTTGTGGAGTGCATCATCTCATCGGCGTTTTCCTCAAGCATTCGGGTAATAAATTCCGAAGCCGCACCGACCGTTTTATCCTTGAGGTAGTCCTCATACTCCAACGATGATTTGCTGTCGGGAAAGTCCGAGAGGATTTTCTTTATCAGTTGCTTTTGCTTGTTTGTTGCCGGAGCATTTCTTTTTGACTCATCTATCTTTTCCACACCCTCACGGGTAGCGATGTACTCCGCATAGCCGCCGATATTTTTTCTGTCCTCCGACTTTAGGTATTTGAATTTCGTAATTAAGCACGCCATGCGTTATCCCTTTTGCCAATCGTTTGCGTCCTTGAAAGTAAAATTGCCGTTGAGCCTTTTTACTTCTTTTACGCATTCGCCCTTGAGCCGTTCGAGAGTAATATCGTCGATGTCGCTGTTTGCCGCTACCACATTCATCGTGACAGCGAGTTCCACAGCCATCTTGAAAAGCAATCGGCAGATGCGGTTGTCGCTCTCGGCAACAATACTTTTCATAGAGGACAGCATTGTGTTCGGCAGCATCGAGCGCTGATCCTCGGCAGTGAGGTGGTCGATATAGAACTGCACCGCCTTTTCTATGAATTCGGATTTACTGCGGCAATCGTCTGCGGTGTAAAGCTGCCCGATTTTATCGAGCGTTTCGGGATATAGCCACAGTGCAAATTTGCGTTTGTTTTTCGGCGTCGGCACTCAAATCATCTCCTTTTTCTGCCGTATTCTTTCGCTCAAAAACAGCAACCCCTAAATCAGCGAGGCTGAAATTCGAGCAACTCCGAAAGGTCGGTTTTCGCTGCAGCCCCCAAAAGCCCTGCAAAGCCTTATGCGGTCGGCGTTGCCGTCCGCTGTGTCCTGCGAGGGGAAAGCAAGGCAACCCCTCGCTTTCTCCTGCTTATTTTCGTACCGCCTGCCGATTTCGGCACAAAAGGTGCGAAAACCGTTCCAAACGGCTCTTTGTCTTTGCACCGATTCGGGGCTGTATCTCGCCACACGGGGCGGCACAGGGGCTGACACGGCGGTGCTTTACATCTCCGGCACGAGTGAGGTTTGCTCGATTTCCTTGCCGTCCAGATAATCGGCGAAGACCTCCACTTTTTTCTCTGCTGTGAGCTGCCGTGAACGGTGTGCCTGATTCGCCGCCGCAGAAACATTTTGGAGAGAGTATGCTCGACTGTCGTCAGCGTCGGTGACAGATACCGTTCCGTCATCCAAATCAAAATCCATAACGGAAAGAATTTTCGGCTCGTCCTCGAATCGCTCGGCAAGGTTCTCGTAGTCTATGACCGTGATAGGAACAGAACCGAGGAGTGCGTCCGCAAATCTTTTCGGTTCGGAGGATAACTCATTTTGAGAATAGAGTCGGTATCTGTATGCGGAAACGAAGGGCTGCTGAATAAACTCGTTCAAGTAATACCGATCCTCATTGTTCTCTCGGATATGAAACAGCCCGAAGCATTTGTCCGCCTCGGTCTGCTCTTGCTGTGCAATATTTTCTTTGAGGATTTCCATTTCAATGGCGTTCTGCATTTCGGGCGGAACGAGTTCCGTATAGAGTGAGTCGAAGGCTTTACGCAGCTTTTGTTCCACAGTACAGTTTCCATCTGAGAAGCAGTTGAGTGCATTTTGCAGGGCTTTGATTTCTCGCTCGTCAAAGTGCAGGACGCTTTTAGTGGCTCTCATTGGCGCTTACCTCGCTTACTTCCGTATGCTCTGTTTTAGGGAACTTCGGCTTTCTTGCCTTCGGCACGGCAGAGGAAGAAACGGTGCCGGATTTCATGTCGATAAAATCACGCACACCTGCAGGCACGGTTTTTGAGTAGAGTGTGTCGAGTGCTTTTTCGAGTTCTGCTTCGGTGGTCGTGCCTTTTTGCGAAAGATAAAGGACAAGGGCGGATGCCTTGTCCTCGTCAAATGAAATATTGAAAGTTGTCTTTTTCATATTGTGTTCTCCTTTACATAGACAGAGCCTGCGTTTCGTCCTCATCGGAGGAAGCGTTCGCAGGCTCATGGTCGTGTTCGGTTTCGTGTTCATCGTAGAGGTTACAGCCGAGGACGGAGAGCAGACTCAGCGGATCGCTTTGGCACTGGGGGCAGTACCTGAGATGGCAGGTCATTTCGATGCAGTCCTCGGTCATAATGAGTTCGTTGATTTCCTCTCTCTGCCGTAATTCTTCTTCGAGCAGTTTTCCGTTTTCATTGCTGTCGGTAACCTCTGCACCGAAGTGGCGGTACAGCTCGTCATATTCTGTTGTGGAGCCGCTGTCTGTTCAAAGGTCGGCGGCTCGGCTTCGAAAGAGGGGTATCCGTCCGTAAGCTTTTCTTGGAGCTTATCGAGCTGCCGTTCCTGCTCATAGGTCAGCGTTTCGCAGT